>JBIJBH010000218.1:0-6456 GCA_044345315.1 Lysobacteraceae bacterium | reverse complement strand
ATATTCCCCACTGCTGCCTCCCGTAGGAGTCTGGACCGTGTCTCAGTTCCAGTGTGGCTGATCATCCTCTCAGACCAGCTACCGATCGTCGCCTTGGTGGGCCATTACCCCGCCAACTAGCTAATCGGACATCGGCTCATCCAATCGCGCGAGGTCTTGCGATCCCCCGCTTTCACCCGTAGGTCGTATGCGGTATTAGCATAAGTTTCCCTATGTTATCCCCCACGACTGGGCAGATTCCGATGTATTCCTCACCCGTCCGCCACTCGCCACCCACAGTATTGCTACTGCTGTGCTGCCGTTCGACTTGCATGTGTTAGGCCTGCCGCCAGCGTTCACTCTGAGCCAGGATCAAACTCTTCACTTAAACTTTTCGGACCGAAGTCCTAATGCTTTGAGTGCAGTCGCTCGACCCAGCCCCAAATTACTCACTGCATTTGCATGCTTTGAATTGACTTGGTTCTGTTACGAACGTCTGCAAGATTGGACAGTTATCCACTCGCCAGACGCCCGCACAAGTCACCTGCGCACACTTTCAAAGATCGTCGGAATCGGCCTCAGCGCCTCATCTCTTTGTCTCTTTCTCGTCGCCGCCGAAGCGTCCGAGCGAGCCGCACATTATAGGGTGGTTTTCGTTGCCGTCAACACCCCGTTGCGTTTTTTTTCTTGGCTTCGACCCGGAGGTCGTCGCCGAGAAGGTCTCACATTCTGACTGGTCCGGACGTTTCCGTCAACACCTGCCTGTTTGTTTGTTTCGACCCGCCTCGCCGTGGCGCTGTTGCGATGCCTTGGCGAGGGCCGCGAATTATAGGGCGGTTGGCGTCGCCGTCAACACCCCGCCTTCGCGGCGTCCTTTTTGCGTCGGAATCCTGCGGACACCGTTGCAAGGGGCGCGCATTGTGCATGGCAGCAATCGATTTGGGAAGGGGGTCGACGAACGATTTCGCATCTTGACGCGCGGCCCGCGCTCCGGAATGGTCTGTCTTTCGATCCATGGAGCCTTCCCATGCGCGTTCTGGTCCTTGTCGCCTTGTTTTCCAGCATTTTCGCGAGCGGCTGCGGCGGCGCGCAGGAGCCGTGGGTGGAAATCGGCGGCAAACGCTACACGGTGGAGATCGCCGACGACGACAAGGAGCGCGCGCAGGGGCTGATGTTCCGCGATGCGATGGACACCGATCGGGGCATGCTCTTCATACACGACGAGCAGATGCCGCTGGCGTACTGGATGAAGAACACGCGGATCCCGCTCGACATCCTGTACTTCGACGAGAACCGGAAGCTGGTGTCGCAGCGCCGCGACGTGCCGCCTTGTTCGTTGGGCAATCGCTGCCCGCCCTACCCCAGCGACGCGCCGGCGCTGTACGTGCTGGAATTGAACGCTGGCCAGGCCGAGGCGCTGAAGCTGGAGGACGGGGCTGAGCTGACCTTCGGCCCGGGAATTCCGCCCGCACGCTGAATTCTGCGCTCGGGGGGCTTGTCCGACACCCGGAGCGGCCGCAGTCTTGGGTCATGACCAACGCATTCGCCCTCCCCGACTGGACTGCCCTGGCCGATCTGGCCGACGAGCAGGTGCCGCTGCTGGCCAGCGCCCTGCTGATCGCGCACGACGAATATCCGGACCTGGACGCGGCCGCCTGCGATGCCCTGATCGAATCCCATGTCGCTTCGCTGCGGTCGGAGGTGGAGCGGATCGAGAGCCTGCCGCTGCAGATGCTGGCCATCAACCAGCGGCTCTTCGGCGAGTTGGGCTACGCCGGCAACCACGATGCCTATTACGACCCGCGCAACAGTTATCTGAACGAGGTGCTGGCGCGGCGCCTCGGCAACCCGATTTCGCTGGCGGTGGTGCAGATGGAGGTGGCGCAGCGTCTGGGCCTGCCGCTGGACGGGGTGTCTTTTCCGGGGCATTTCCTGGTGCGGCTGCCGGTGGACGACGGGGTGCTGGTGATGGACCCGTTCAACGGCGGCCGGCCGCTCAATGCGGAGGAACTGCGGCAGCGGGCCAAACCGCATTTCGGCGCGGAGGTGCCGGACGAGGCGCTGATGCGGATCCTCAGCCCGGCGCCGCGGCGGGCGATCCTGGTGCGGATCCTGCGCAATCTGCACGGCGTATATGCCGAAAGCGGCGATTGGGCGCGGGCGGTCCGCAGTGCGGACCGGGTGCTGCGGCTGACGCCGGACAATGCCGAAGCCCTGCGCGATCGCGGTCTGGGCTATGCCGAACTGGGGCACGCCGCGGGTGCGGCGCGCGATCTGGGGCGCTATCTGCAGCAGAATCCGGAGGCGGAGGACGCCGAAGCGGTGCGCCTGCGGCTGGTCGAGCAGGGCGTGCAGACGCAGGCCCTGCATTGACGTCCGTCCGGCGCGAGACCGGACGGGGGGACCGGCCTCAGGCCGGGGTCATCTCGAAGTCGCTCTTGGTGACGCCGCAGTCCGGGCAGGTCCAGGTCTCGGGGATGTCTTCCCAGCGGGTGCCCGGCGCGATGCCCTCCTCGGGCAGTCCCTTGGCTTCGTCGTAGATGAATCCGCAGACGACGCACATCCAGGTGCGGTAGGCGACGGGGGCGGCGGTTTCGCTCATGGCGGGATCCAGATGGGGAAACCTCGGATTTTCACATTCCGCGGCCGGCGCAGGAAGCCGCAGGCGGGTGAATTCAGTCGATCGGTTCGAAATCCTGCTTGCCCGCACCGCAGTCGGGGCAGATCCAGGTGTCGGGGAGGTCGTCGAACGCGGTCCCCGGCGGGATGCCCGAAGCGGGGTCGCCTTCGGCCGGGTCATAGATGTGGTCGCAGACGGTGCAGCGCCAGCGGCGGACGGGGGAACGGGCGGTCATCGCATAATCTCCTTCTCATGCCATGTGCGCGGAAGGCCGATTCTGGCACCGCGCGGCACCCCGCGGAAGCCTCCAGCGAATGCACTCCGACACCGGTCTCCACGCGCCTTTGCGCGGCCTCTACCTGATCACGCCCGACGAAACGGACACCACGCAGCTGTTGGCCCGGGTCGGCGCCGTGCTCGACGGCGCGGCCCTGCTGCAATACCGCAACAAGTCCGCCGACGCCGCGCTGCGTCGCACCCAGGCCATCGCGCTGGCGGCGCTGTGCCGGGAGGCGGGGGTGCCGCTGATCGTGAACGACGATGCCGCGCTCGCCGCCGAATGCGGCGCGGCGGGGGTGCATCTGGGCGAGCACGACGGCGATCCGGGACCGGCCCGGGCGCGACTGGGGCCGACGGCGATCATCGGGGTGTCCTGCTACGACGACCTCGATCGCGCCCGCGCCGCGGCGGCCGCGGGCGTCGATTACGTCGCCTTCGGCGCCTTTTTCCCGTCCACGACCAAGCCGAACGCACGCCGGGCGACGTCCTCGCTGCTGCGCGACAGCGCCGGGCTGGGTCTGCCGCGGGTGGCGATCGGCGGCATCACCCCGGACAATGGCCGCGGTCTGGTCGAGGCCGGCGCCGATCTGCTGGCGGTGATCGCCGGCGTGTTCGATGCGCCCGACCCGGTCGCCGCCGCGCGCGCCTATCGCGCCTGCTTCGACCCCGCCCTTTCCGATCGCGGCTGAAGCCGCTTCCGCAGCAATCACCACACGAGATGTCGATGAAGACCGAGCGTTCCCACGAGCTGTTCACCCGCGCCCAGGACCTGATGCCCGGCGGCGTCAATTCGCCGGTGCGCGCCTTCAAATCGGTGGGCGGCGAACCGTTCTTCACCGCGCGCGCCGAGGGCCCGTATCTGTTCGACGCCGACGGCAACCGCTACATCGATTACGTGGGCTCGTGGGGGCCGATGATCGCCGGCCACAATCATCCGAAGGTGCTGGAGGCGGTGATCGCGACCGCGCGCGACGGGCTGAGCTTCGGCACGCCCAATCCGCTGGAAGTGACGATGGCCGAAACCATCACCCGGCTGATTCCGAGCTGCGAGATGGTGCGGATGGTGAATTCCGGCACCGAGGCCACGTTGTCCGCGATCCGCCTCGCCCGCGGCGCCACCGGCCGCGGCCGGATCGTGAAATTCGAGGGCTGCTACCACGGCCACGGCGATTCCTTCCTGGTGAAGGCCGGCTCCGGGATGCTGACCCTGGGTGTCCCCAATTCGCCGGGCGTGCCCAAGGCCCTGGCCGACCTGACCGCGACCCTGCCGTTCAACGATTTCGAGGCGGCGACGCGGCTGTTCGACGAGATCGGCGCCGAGGTCGCGGCGGTGATCGTCGAGCCGGTGGTCGGCAACGCCAACTGCATCCCGCCGCGACCGGGCTATCTGCAGCATCTGCGCGACCTGTGCACGCAGCACGGCGCGATCCTGATCTTCGACGAGGTGATGACCGGCTTCCGCGTGGCCCTGGGCGGCGCGCAGGCCGTGTACGGCATCACCCCGGACCTCAGCACCTTCGGCAAGATCATCGGCGGCGGCATGCCGGTGGGCGCCTACGGCGGCCGCGCCGAGCTGATGCGGCAGATCGCGCCGAGCGGGCCGATCTACCAGGCCGGTACGCTCAGCGGCAACCCGGTGGCGATGGCCGCGGGGCTGGCGATGCTGGACCTGATCCAGGCCCCTGGCTTCTACGAAACCCTCGATGCGCGCACCGCCGCGCTGTGCGCCGGGCTGCAGGACGCCGCGCGCGCCGCCGGCGTGCCGTTCACCACCAACCGCGTCGGCAGCATGTTCGGCCTCTTCTTCACCCCGGAAAAAGTCGAGACCTACGCCCAGGCCACGGCCTGCGACACCGCCGCGTTCAACCGCTTCTTCCACGCGATGCGCGAACGCGGCGTGTATCTGGCGCCGTCGGCGTTCGAGGCCGGATTCCTGTCGATGGCGCACGACGATGCGGTCATCGCCGAGACCCTCGACGCCGCGCGCGCGGCCTTCGCGGAGCTGCGCGCATGAACGACCTGCGCCCCGAAACCGTCTCGGTCCACGTCGGCAACGAACCCGACCCGGCCACCGGCGCGGTGGCGCCGCCGATCCATCTGGCCACGACCTTCCGCCACGGCCCGTCGGGCGAGCGCGTCGCCGGCTACGAGTACCAGCGCGAGGGAAACCCGACCAACGACCGTCTGCGCGAGGCGCTCGCGGCGCTGGAGGGCGGCGCGGAGGCGGTGACCTTCGCTTCGGGCATGGCCGCGATGACGGCCCTGCTGGAATGCCTGCCCAACGGCGCGCGGGTGCTGATTCCCGACGACTGCTACACCGGTCTGCGCATGCTCTGCGCCGAATATCTGCCCGAACGCGGCATCCGCGCGGAGATGGTCGACATGGGCGACATCGACGCGGTGCGCGCGGCCTGCGCCGGCGGAATCGCGCTGCTGTGGATCGAGACGCCGTCCAACCCGCGGATGAAGATCAGCGACATCGCCGCGCTGGCAGAGATCGGCCACGCCGCCGGCGCCGTGGTGGTCGCCGACAACACCTTCGCCACGCCGCTGCTGCAGCGGCCGCTGGCGCTCGGCGCCGATGTGGTCATGCATTCGACCACCAAAT
The DNA here is from genome assembly GCA_044345315.1 of Lysobacteraceae bacterium. Classification (GTDB taxonomy): domain Bacteria; phylum Pseudomonadota; class Gammaproteobacteria; order Xanthomonadales; family Xanthomonadaceae; genus Lysobacter_I. The sequence goes on along the minus strand of JBIJBH010000218.1, from coordinate 970 downwards.
ACTTCGGCGGCCACAGCGACGTGCTCGGCGGCGCGCTGGTGTTCGCGCAGCGGAACGAACTTGCGGCCAAGGTCGCGCACCGGGCGCACATCACCGGCGCGACCCTGGCCCCGTTCAGCGCCTGGCTGACCCTGCGCGGCTGCCGCTCGCTGGGCGCGCGCATGGCGATGCACTGCGCGAACTCACGACGGGTCGCCGAATTCCTGGCCTCGCGCCCGGAGATCGAGCGCGTGAACTGGCCCGGCCTGCCCGCGCATCCCGGCCACGCCGTCGCCGCGGCGCAGATGCGCGACTTCGGCGGAATGATGAGCATCGAACTGCGCGGCGGCCGCGAGGCCGCGCTGGCGCTGGCGTCGAAGGTCCGCGTCTTCACCAACGCGACCTCGCTGGGCGGCTGCGAATCGCTGATCGAGCACCGCGCCTCGGTCGAAGGCCCGAAGCCCTACTCGCCGCAGAACCTGCTGCGAATCTCGGTCGGGCTGGAGCACGCCGACGATCTGGTCGAGGATCTGCGGCAGGCGCTCGACTGAGCACGGCCGCGGTGTCGAGCTCGGCGCCCCTCACGGCGAGGAACCGGACGCCCCCCAACTGTCGATGATCGCCGCGGTCGCGACCGAGGCGGGGCGGACCGGCGTCGGCGGCAGGAATGAGGCGACGCCGTCGATCCGCAGCATCGACCAGCCGTGGACCAGGGACCAGATGTCGAGGGCGCGCTGGAGGGTCAGCGGGTCTTCCGGGCCGCCCGCGCCGCTGGCGGCGATCGTGGCCGCGACCAGCCGGCCGAAGCACCCGGTGCCGGCTTCGTGCAGCTCCGGGCTGCTCATCAGGGTGGCCTTGGCGGCGCCGAACATGAGCCGGTAGTGCGCGGGGTGCGCTTCGGCGAACCCGGTGTAGACATCCGACATCAGACACAGGCGTTCGCGCGGCGCCGCCGCCGGCACCTCGTCGAAACGCCGGTTCAGCTCGGTGA
>JBIJBH010000217.1:0-6483 GCA_044345315.1 Lysobacteraceae bacterium | reverse complement strand
GCCGGATCATCGACTGGATCGGGGTGCTGGAGGCCTCGCCGCCGCCTTCTGTGCCGATGCCGGAGGCGAAGAAACTGCGCAGCGGCAGGGTGCCACGCGGAGTCACCGCGTACTTGCGCGCGATCGCGCGCGAGACCGTGGATTCGTGCAGGCCGACCTCGGCCGCGACCTCGCGCAGGGTCAGCGGGCGCAGCGCCTGTTCGCCGAATTCGAGATAGCCGGACTGCTGGCGGATCAGACAGCGCACGACCTTGAGCAGGGTCTCGCCGCGCGCCTCCAGATGCTTGAGCAGCCAGCGCGCCTCCTGCAGCCGGCCGCGCAGATAGCTGGCGTCGCTGGCGCTGGCGTGCTGGATCATGCCCTCGTAGGCGCGGTGGATGGTCAGTCGCGTGTGGCTGCCAGCCAGCGCCGCGCGCCACAGGCCGTTGTGGCGCCAGATCACGCAGTCGGGGGTGATGTAGGTGTCGGCGCTGGCGCCGCCGAGCTGGGAGCCCGGGCGCGGGTCCAGCGAGCGCACCAGCTGCAGCCCGGCCGCGGCGCGTTCGCCGTCCACCCCCAATTCCGCGGCCAGGGCTTCGGTCCCGAGCCGCGGCAGCCGTTCCAGCAGGCGGTCGACGATCGCCAGCGCCTCGGTCCGGCCCGGCGTGTCCTCGGCGAGCGCGTCCAGCTGCAGCCGCAGGCATTCGCGCAGGTCGCGCGCGCCGACCCCCAGCGGGTCGAACCGCTGGATCCGGTGCAGCACCGGCAGGATGTCGGCAGGGCCGACATGCAGGTCCGGGCGCAGGGCTTCGGCGATCTGCTCCAGCGGCTCGCGCAGGTAGCCGTCGTCGTCGATGGCGTCGATCAGGGCCGCGCCGATGCGCTGGTCGCGCGGCGAGAGCCGGGTGAGGTTGAGCTGCCAGGCGAGGTGGTCGTGCAGCGACTCGGACCGGGTGAGTCGGTCCATCGGGTCGAGTCCGTCCTCGTCGCCCCCGCTGCCGCTGCCGCCGGTGCCCGTATTCCAGCTGTCGGGCGGCTCCCAGCCGTCGTCCTCGGCCGCGGATTCGCCGCGTTCCGTGGCTTCCTCGGCGGCGGAGGGCGCTTCCGCGGCTGGTGCCTCGGGCAGGCCCTCGGGGGCTTCGGCGGGGGATTCGTCCCAGTCCAGCAGCGGATTGCTTTCCACCGCCAGCGCGATCTCGTTCTCCAGTTCGAGCGAGGACAGCTGCAGCAGATGCAGGGCCTGACGCAACTGGGGCGTGAGCACCAGTTGCTGTCCGAGCGATGTCTGCAGGCGGGGCTTCATGCCCCTATGTTAGAGCCTCGGGCGGCACCGTGAAGCCCCTTGGCGCGATCCTTGCGAGGCGAGCGTGCGAATTTTTCGTGATCGCCGTCTCGTCCCGTTCGGGCGGGCGGCGGGAGCGGGCGGCGGGGGCGGTTCGAGCTCAGAGCCGGAACGACTCGCCGAGATACACCCGGCGCACGTCCTGATTGGCCAGCAGCGCGGCCGGCGCACCCTGGGCCAGCACCTTGCCCTCGTTGAGGATGTAGGCGCGATCGCAGATGCCGAGGGTTTCGCGGACGTTGTGGTCGGTGATCAGCACGCCGATGCCCCGGTTCTTGAGGTGACGCACGATCCGCTGGATCTCCCCGACCGAAATGGGATCGACGCCGGCGAAGGGTTCGTCGAGCAGGATCAATCGCGGCTTCGCGGCCAGCGCGCGCGCGATCTCGACCCGGCGCCGTTCGCCGCCGGAGAGGCTCGCGCCGATCTGCTCCGCGACGTGGCTGACCTGCAGTTCTTCCAGCAGCGCCGAGAGTTCGCGCTCGCGGCCGTCGCGGTCGAGGTCGGACCGCAGTTCCAGCACCAGACGCAGGTTGTCGGCGACGCTGAGCCGGCGGAACACCGACGGCTCCTGCGGCAGATAGCCGACGCCGCGCTTGGCGCGCGCGTACATCGGTTCGCCGGTGATGTCGTGGCCGTCGAGCACGATCCGGCCGGCGTCGGCCGGCACCAGGCCGACGATCATGTAGAAGCAGGTGGTCTTGCCGGCGCCGTTGGGGCCGAGCAGGCCGACGACTTCGCCGGCGTCGAGGGTCAGGGCGAAGTCGCGCACGACTTCCCGCGCCTTGTAGCGTTTGCGCAGCCCCTCGGCGACCAGCATCAGGGTTTGTCCTGCGCCGGCGGGGTGTTCTGCTGGGCGGCCTTGGGCACGATCGTCATCGAGACCCGGCCGCTGCCTTCGCCGCCGCTGTCGACCCGACCGCTCTTGAGGTTGTAGGTCAGGCGCTGGCCGCGGGTGCTGCCGCGCGGGGTGGTGACCGTGTAGTTGCCGGTCAGCACGATGACATCGCCGACCATGTCGTACTCGATGCGGTCGGCCTTGGCGGTCATCCAACTGCCGTCGTCCATCTGCTGCTTCAGCGTTGCCTGATTGCCGGTGAGCACCGCGCGCACCGGCTCGCTGCCGCGCTGGTGGATGTCGGCGCGGGCGGCGCGGATGTCGAGGCTGCCCTGGGTGATCACCACGCCGCCGGTGAGCACGCTCACGCCGTTGCCGTCGAGGCTGCCCTCGGCGCGGTCGGCGGCGATGTTCATCGGCTGGTTGCGGTCCGATTCGCGGGCGCCGGCGAGACCGGACATGGCCAGTGCGAGCGCGGCGAGCAGCAGCGGCAGCGGCCGGAGATGGAGCGGAGCACGGGCGGCGTCAGCGGTTCTGGGGCGCATAGCGGGTCTGGACCTCGGAGCGGAACACGTAGCGTTTCGTGGTCGTGGACACCGCAAAACCGCGTCCACGGAGTATAGAGCCGGGCTGGACGATGGTCACGACATCGTCGCTGGCGGCGCGGTTTTCGCGCGGAAACACGCTCAGCCGCTCGGTGTTCATGGTGATCGGGCGCAGATCTTCCGGCGGGCCGTTGGCCTTGACCCCGCCCTGCAGCCGGATTTCGCGCTGATCGGCGCTGACCCAGCCGGTGTCGGCGCGGATCTCCCAGTAGCCGCCGCTGCCGTTGGGCACGAAGAACAGCGGCGTGCGCAGCGAAAGGGTTTCGTCTCCGGGCTTCCGTTCCAGCCGCGGCGCGCGCAGGGTGAAGGACTCGGCGCCTTCGCCGTTGAGCGCGATCAGTTCGAAATCGCGCAGCACGTAATCGGGCCGCTCTCTGGCGGTCGTCGCCTGCGCCGGGGTCTGGCGGTGCTTCCACACCGCCCAGCCGCTGAGCACGGCACCGATCAGCAGCAGCGCGATCACCGCCCCGCGCCAGCTCATGCGCGCTCTCCGCGCAGGTGCGGCGGCAGCGGATCGTCGATCCGGCCCTGCGCGGACAGCAGCAGGTCGCACAGTTCGCGCGCCGCGCCCTTGCCCGCCTTGGCCCGGGTGCGCAGGGTCGCGGCCTCCAGCGCGCAGGTGTGGGCGTCGCCCGGCGCCACCGACAGCCCGACCGCGCGCATCGCCGGCAGGTCGGGCAGATCGTCGCCCATGAAACAGACCGCTTCCGTGCCGATGCCGAATTCCGCGCACAGTGCGTGCACGCAGGCGAGTTTGTCCTTCACGCCGATATAGGCGCGCACGCCGAGTTCGTCGGCGCGGCGCCGCGCGACTTCGCTGTGGCGCGCGGTGATCAGCGCGACCTCGATCCCGATCGAACGCAGCAGCACCAGGCCCTGGCCGTCGTGGACGTGGAAGGCCTTGAGCTCGCGGCCCTCCTGGTCGAAATACAGCCGTCCGTCGGTGAGCGTGCCGTCGACGTCGAAGCAGACCAGACGGATGTTGCCGGCCAGACTCAGCAGCGCGCTGTCGGCGGCGGCGCGATCGGCGAGAGCGGCGTATTCCGTCGTCATACGACCCGCGCGCGCAGCAGATCGTGGATGTTGAGCGCGCCGACCACCCGGCGTTCGCCGTCGAGTACCAGCAGCGCGTTGATCTTGTGGGTTTCCATCAGCTGCGCCGCCTCGACGGCCAGGGCGTCGGCGTCGATCGTGACCGGGCTGCGGGTCATGACCTTGTCGATGCGGGTGCCGCGCACGTCGTTAGACGGATCGGCGAGCGAGCGGCGCAGGTCGCCGTCGGTGTACAGCCCGAGCAGGCGGTTGTCGGCGTCGACCACCGCGGTCATGCCCAGGCGTTTGCGGCTCATTTCGAGCAATGCATCGCCGAGGGTCGCGTCCGGCCCGACCCGCGGGATGTCGTCGCCGGCGTGCATCACGTCGGCGATGTGCAGCAGCAGGCGGCGGCCGAGCGCGCCGGCCGGGTGCGAGCGGGCGAAATCGTCGGAGGTGAAGCCGCGGGCTTCGAGCAGGGCGACCGCGAGCGCGTCGCCCATCGCCAGCGAAGCGGTGGTGCTGGAGGTCGGCGCCAGCGCCAGCGGGCAGGCTTCGGCCGGCACGCTGACGTCGAGATGGAGGTCGGCCTCGCGGGCGAGGGTGGACTGGGGGCGGCCGGTCATCGCGATCAGCGCATTGCCCTGGCGCTTGAGCACCGGCAGCAGCATCAGGATTTCGTCGGATTCGCCGGAGTAGGACAGGGCCAGGACCACGTCGCGGTCGGTGATCATGCCCAGGTCGCCGTGTCCGGCCTCGCCCGGATGGACGTAGAAGGCCGGGGTGCCGGTGGAGGCGAGGGTGGCCGCGATCTTGCGCGCCACGTGCCCGGACTTGCCCATGCCCATGCACACCACCCGGCCGCTGCCGGCGAGGATCATGCGGCAGGCGGCGGTGAAGGCGCCGTCGATCCGCGCCGCCACCGCGGCCAGCGCCTCGCGCTCGACCTCGAACACCCGCCGGCCGCTGGCGGCCAGGGTGTCTTCGCCGGCGGGGCCGGCGGAGGCGGGAACGAGGGGAGAGGAGGCGTGCGCCATTGGGGAGCCGGCGGGTTTCCGTTACGCTAGGCGGCCAATTCTACGCACCCCCATTCAGGATTGCCCGGACGGCCGATGAATGCGGCCGCCGCGCCAGGAACCCCCCGATGACCCCAGACACCATCCGCCAGTTGATCGAACAGGGCCTGCCCGGCGCCCGCGCCCATGTCCAGGGCGACGACGGCGTCCACTTCGAGGCCCTGGTCATCAGCCCGGATTTCGCCGGCAAGCTGCCGCTCGCCCGGCACCGGATGGTCTACGCCACCCTCGGCGACCTGATGGGCGGCGCGATCCACGCCCTCGCGCTCAAGACCCTGACCCCCGAAGAGGCCGGCTGACGCCGGTCGGCGCCGCAGGCGCGGCGTCGCCGCGACCCGCGCATCCTCGCTTCCTTCGAGACCGAATGCCTGCGCGGCCGAAGCCGCTTCTCCATCGCAATTCCCAGCCCGGAATCCCCATGCAGAAAATCGTCGTCACCGGTGGCGCCCCGCTCGCGGGCGAAGTCCGCATCTCCGGCGCCAAGAACGCGGTCCTGCCGATCCTGTGCGCGACCCTGCTCGGCGACGGTCCGGTCGAGATCGGCAACGTGCCGCATCTGCACGATGTCGTGACCACGATCAAGCTGCTGCGCGAACTCGGCGCCGCGGTCGAGCACGACCGCGAGGCCGGCATCGTCCGCGTCGATGCGCGCAGCGTGCATAGTCACGTCGCGCCCTACGAACTGGTCAAGACCATGCGCGCCTCGGTGCTGGTGCTGGGCCCGCTGCTGGCGCGCTACGGCGCCGCCGAAGTGTCGCTGCCCGGCGGCTGCGCGATCGGTTCGCGCCCGGTCGACCAGCACATCAAGGGCATGCAGGCGCTGGGCGCCGAGGTCGGCGTCGAGCACGGCTTCATCAAGGCGAAGGCCGAGCGGCTGAAGGGCGGTCGCGTGGTGTTCGACATGGTCAGCGTCGGCGCGACCGAGAACGTGCTGATGGCCGCGACCCTCGCCGAAGGCACCAGCGTGCTCGAGAACGCGGCGATGGAGCCGGAAATCGTCGATCTGGCCGACTGCCTGATCGCGATGGGCGCGAAGATCGAAGGCGCCGGCAGCAACCGGATCACCGTGCACGGCGTCGAACGCCTGCACGGCGGTCGTCACGACGTGGTCGCCGACCGCATCGAGACCGGCACCTTCCTGGTCGCCGCGGCGATGACCGGCGGCCGCATCGTCTGCCGCGCCGCGCGTCCGGACACCCTCGATGCGGTGATCGACAAACTGGTCGAGGCCGGCGCCGAGATCACCGAAGACGTCGACAGCATCACCCTCGACATGCACGGCAAACGGCCGAAGGCGGTGAACATCAGCACTGCGCCGCATCCCGGGTTCCCGACCGACATGCAGGCGCAGTTCATGGCGCTCAACTGCGTCGCCGACGGCGTGGGCATCATCAGCGAGACGATCTTCGAGAACCGCTTCATGCACGTGCAGGAACTGCAGCGGCTTGGCGCGGACATCCGCATCGATGGCCACACCGCCATCGTCCGCGGCCTGCCGCAGCTCAGCGGCGCGCCGGTGATGGCGACCGACCTGCGCGCATCGGCGTCGCTGATTCTGGCGGGGCTGGTCGCCGACGGCGAGACCGTGATCGACCGCATCTACCACCTCGA
>JBIJBH010000007.1:0-20749 GCA_044345315.1 Lysobacteraceae bacterium | reverse complement strand
AGCGACTGGAATCTCGCGCGCGAGGCGACGCTGTCTTCCGGCCTCTCGCCGCTGACCCCGGGCACCACCCTGCAGCGCGCCTGCGGCACCTCGCTGGATGCGATCGTCGCGGTCGCCAACAAGATCGCCACCGGCCAGATCGAGGTCGGCATCGGCGGCGGTTCCGACACCACCTCGGACGTGCCGATCGTGTTCGGCCAGAAGTTCCGCCGCCGGCTGATCTCGACCTCGATGGCGAAGACCGGCCTCGATCGCATCGCCCGCCTCACCAGCGGTTTCTCGTTCCGCGAACTCAAGCCCGAACTCCCGGGCGTCGGCGAGCCGCGCACCGGCAAGTCGATGGGCGAGCACTGCGAGGACATGGCCAAGGAGTGGAACATCGCCCGCGAGGACCAGGACCGCTGGGCGCTGTCCTCGCACCAGAAACTCGCTGCCGCCTACGACCGCGGATTCTTCACCGATCTGGTCGTCGGCTTCCGCGGCGTCGAGCGCGACAACATCCTGCGCGCCGAGACCACCTACGAAAAGTTGGCCTCGCTCAAGCCCGCGTTCGACCGCAGCTCCGGCCGCGGCACCCTGACCGCCGGCAACTCGACCCCGCTCACCGACGGCGCCGCCGCCTGCCTGATCGCCTCCGAGGACTGGGCCGCGCAGCACGGCCACGAAGTGCTGTGCCGGATCCGCGACGCGCACGTGGCCGCGGTCGATTTCGTGCACGGCGAGGGCCTGCTGATCGCGCCGGCGGTGGCCGTCGCCGAGATGCTCCGTCGCAACAACCTGCGTCTGCAGGATTTCGATTTCTACGAGATCCACGAAGCCTTCGCCGCGCAGGTGCTGTGCACCCTGCGCGCGTGGGAGAGCGCCGACTACTGCCGCGATCGTCTCGGTCTCGACGCGCCGCTGGGCAGCATCGATCCGGAGAAGATCAACCCGGTCGGGTCCTCGCTCGCCGCCGGCCATCCCTTCGCCGCCACCGGCGCGCGCATCGTCGCCACCGCCGCCAAGCAGCTCAAGGAACGCGGCGGCGGCCGCTGCCTGATCTCGGTCTGCACCGCCGGCGGCATGGGCGTGGTCGCGATTCTCGAACGCTGAGCATGTGACGACGCGCGACGGCATCGACGACGACGGCAATCCCTATCGTCCGCCCGAGGCGCGGATCGACGAGGCCCTGCCGTTCTCCGATCCCGCGCAGCAGACGTGCTGGCGCGACGGCGCCTCGCTGGTGGTGCTGCGCGATGCGCCGCTGCCGGCCCGCTGCGTGAAATGCAATGCGGACGCCGCGGATGGCGTCCGCATGCGCGTTTTCCGCTGGGTCACGCCCTGGGCGTATGCGCCGCTGCTGGCGATCCCCGCGACGGCGATGCTGGCGCCGCTGGTGCCGGATGCGCATCGCGATTGGTTGCTCGCCTGTTTCCCGGTCGCATTCCTTGCGGCACTGATCGCCAACCTTGTGCTGCGGCGTTCCGCGCGCCACGCGGTCGCGCTGTGCGAACGTCATCGCCGGCATCGCGCCCGCCGGCGGGGGATGGCGGTGGCGTCGCTGCTGGCCGGGCTGGTGTCGCCGTTCTTGCAGCACGGCCTGGCGCCGATGTTCCTGCTGTGCACGTCCGCCGTCGTCGTCTGGTTCTCGGGAGAGGACTTGTCGCCCCTGCGCATCGATGGCCGCTACAGCCGCTTTCGCCACTGCGGCGAAGCGTTCCTGCACGGTCTGCCGATGCTGCCCGAGTATCGTCTGCATTATCTGAAGCGTCGCCGCGATTCCCGGTGACGGCGGTGACGCCCGGCAGTGGCCGGTTCCCGCCAACCCCGCCGCCGCTTCCGCTACGTTGACCCGCGCACGCCGACCGCGCTCCCGCGGTCGATCCATCACCGATCGCCGACGGGATCGCCCGACGGAGATCGCTCACGGGGAACGTCCATGCTTCGCGTCGACTCGCACACGCTGTCCGGCCACCGTTTCGTCCGCACCACGACCCTCGCGCTGGTCGTCGCCCTCACCGTCGTGGTCGCTGCCTGCAGCAAGCAGGAGCAGGCCGCGGAATCGGTCGTCATGGAATCCGCCGCCGAGAAGTCGGTCGCCGGCATGCCCTCCGCGCCGCCGCCGGGCGAGCCGATGGTCGCCAGCGATGCCGACGCCGCGCCGATGCAGAGCGCCGGCGCCGCCGCGCAGGAAGCGCCGTCGCGGCGTGCGGAGGTCGAGACCGACACGCGGGTGTCGCCCGATCAAGTCGCGTCCAGCGCGACCACGTACAGCGACAACGAGCGCCGCTTCGTGCGCACGGCGCAGGCGCAGTTCCGGGTCAAGGACGTGTACGCCTCGGCGCTGGCGATCGAGGACGCCGCGGCGCAGCAGGGCGGATTCGTCGTCGAGAACCGCATTTCGGCGCAGACCCTCGGCGTGCAGCGGCGACCGGCCGGCGACGGCAAGCTGATCGAACTGGCCGAGTACACGGTGCAGGGCACGCTGGTCGTGCGCGTGCCGAGCGACAACACCCAGGCGTTCCTGCGCGCGATCGCCTCGCAGATGGAATTCCTCGATCAGCGCAACTTCCAGGCCAACGACGTGCAGTTCGATCTGCTGCGCCGCGCGCTGGCCCGTCAGCGCGAACAGCAGACGCAGGAGGAACTGGGCGAGGCCATGCGCGACGGCGATCGGCTCGATCGCAAGGCCGAAGTCATCGCCGCGCGCGGCGATGCGCGGATGCAGCGCGATGAGGCGCTGGTGCAGCAGAAGGAATACGAAGACCGGATCGCGTTCAGCACGATCAATCTGTCGCTGTATCAACTGGCGAAGATCCGGCAGACCGAACTGGTCGACAGCGAGGCGGTGTTCCGCCGCCACGGCCCGGGCTTCTTCCCGCGCCTGTTCGACGCCCTGCGGGTGGGCTGGTACGGCGTGCTCGATCTGCTGATCGCGCTGCTCCACGTCTGGCCGCTGTGGCTGGCGCTGGGCCTTGCGCTGTACGCCCTGCGCCGCTGGGCGCGCGCGCGGCGGACCACCCGTACGCCGCCGCCGGGGGACACTGCCGACTGAGCCGAACGGGTCCTCCCCGTCGCGCCGGCCTATGCACAATGGGGGATCGTATTTTCCGGACCCTGCTATAGACTCCCCCCAAGCCACAGGAGAGGGCATTGATGGGGCAGGGGGCGCGATCACCCTTCACGGGGTTCCGTTTGGGGCCGCTCATGATCGATCTGGATCAGGGGCTGGTCTCCGGTCCGAACGGTGCCAGTGGTCTGACCCCGCGCGCCGAGGATCTGCTGCTGCTGTTGTCGCGCCGCGCCAACACATTGGTGTCGCGCGAGGACATCCTGGAGACGGTCTGGGCTGGCCGGGTGGTCGAAGACGCCGCGATCACCAACTGCGTCTGGCAGATCCGGCGCGCGCTCGGGCCCGACGGCAAAGACATCCTGCAGACCCGCACCAAGCGCGGTTATGTGCTGGTCGTCGCAGATTCGGCCTGGCTGCGCGCATTTTCCGAATCTGCGCCGGCGATCCCGCAGGCGCCGACAGCCGCATCGGCCGAAGCGCCGTCCGCGGTCGTCGATCCCGCCGTCGACCTTGCCGCTGCCGATACGGCCGAAGCCTCCGCCGAAGCGTCCGACGCGATGCCGCCGACCGCGGCCGTGTCTGCCGCTGCCGCTGTCCCGGCGGCGACCCGGACCGCATCGCTGCCGCTGCGTCGCGGCGCCTATGCCGTCGCTTCCGCAGCCTTGATGGCCCTGGTGGTCTTCGTGGGCTGGCGCGTCTGGGGACCCTCCTCGAAAGGCGTGGTGCTCGGCCCGCAGACCGAGATGAGCGCCGCGGTGCTCGCGCCGGAGTCGCTGGGCTGGCTGCGCGAGACCCTGCTGCGCAAGACCATCGAGCAGGCGCATCTGCGCGATCTCGAGACGGTGGTGTTCCAGCGCGAACAGCGCGAGAACCCGTTCCGCGGGCCGCATCTGCAGGTCGAGATCGAGCGCGGCGACGCCCTGAACGTCGAGGCGGAGCTGGAGCTTGTGCAGGGCGAGACGCGCCTGCGCGAGCGTTACGACGGGCCGCCGGACGGCCTGCCCGCCGCACTGCAGACCCTGCTCGGTCGGCATCTGCCGGCGCGCACTCGCCAACCCGGCCCGGCGACCGACGCCTACGTCTCCGGGCGCCTGGCCGAGATGCGCTTCGACCGCGCCAGCGCGGCGCTGGAATATCGCCGCGCGCTCGGTCTGGATGCGCGCATGAGCGAGGCGCGGATCGCGCTCGCCGGCCTGTTGTTCGAGCAGGGACGGATCGCCGAGGCGCGCGAGATCGCGCAGCCGCTGGCGCCGCGCGAGCAGCGCGATCCGGTGCATCGCTGCCGGATCGAGCGGCTGCTTGCGCGGATCGCGCCCGAGCGCCTGGAGGCCAAACACTGCGCGCGCGCCGAGATGGTCGCGCGGATCGAACGGCTCGAACTGCGCGAGGCGATGCGCGAGATCGAGCGCCTGCACGCGCGGCCGGCGGGCGCCTGGGAATGGCTGGAGCAGGAGGAAGCGCTGATCCTCGCGCTGCTGCGCCTGCAGGACCTGGAGCGCGCGGAGTACGAGATCGACCGCGCGCGCGGGATCGCCGAGGGCGCCGGCTGGCCGTATGCGGCCCTGCGCCTGCAGGCGTATCGCGCCTCGGTGCACATGCACCGCGGCGAGCGCGCGAAGGCGGCGCTGGTGCAGCGCGAGCTGGCGCAGGGCTTCGAGGCGTTCGGCGACGACGCGACCGCGGTCGACAGCCGGATCCAGATGCTGCGCGCCGAGCCCATCCTGCCCGGACCGGCCAACACCCGGCGCCGCGAAGCGCTGGACGCGATCGCCGAGCAGGCGCGCGCCGCGGGCAATCTGCGCGGGGAAATCGATGCGCTGCTGCTGCTGGCGCGCGGCGATCGCGATCTCCCGCAGTCATGGCGCGCGAACCTCGACCGCGCCCGCGAACGGCTGCGCGATGCGCGCCTGGACGGCAGCAACAGCCTGTATCCGTATCTGATCGCGGCGGAAATCGTAGGCGCCCGCCGCTATGCCGAAGCGCTGCAGGACCTCGGCGCGCTGCTCGCCCTGCCGCAGCGCCACCCGCGCGGCGATTCCTGGGGGCTGCATCTGAGCGTCGAAGCGCACTTCTGGCGCGACGAGATCGAAGCGGCGGTCGCGGTGCTCGATCGCATGGAAGGCGCCGGGCTCGACATCACCGCCGCGCCCAATCCCTGCTTCTTCGCCTGGGTGCTGACCGAGGCGGGGCGTCGCGAACGGGCCACTGCCTATCTTGAGCGCTGCCGCAACGGCACCCGCGGCCCCGGACAGACCGACTACGGGCTGATGGCCGAAGTACGGCAGCGGGTGCTCGACGGCGAGCCGGCGAGAGCCTGGCCGCTCCTGCGGCCGCGGATCGAAGCGCTGACGGCGCTGCCCCGCCCCGACCGCCAGGACGCCGAGACCCTGTCGCTGCTCGCGCGCTATTCCCGCACCCTGCCCGGCGCCGACGACCGGGTGCTGGCCCGGGCCGATGCGGTGGTGCAGCGGATGGCGGGCCTGGACGGTGCCGGCCCCGGGCTGCGGCTGGGGGCGTACCTGCTGCGGCAGCCGCCCTGCCCGCCGACGGCCGAAACCGGCTGTCCTGCCATCGCCTTGCCGCCCTGGGCCGAGGAGGACCGTCTCATCGCCCGTCTCGCCGAGGGCCGCCCGGCCGTCGCGCCGCCCTGAATGAGCGTCCCGATTCTGTGATCCCGATCGCCGTGATGCGCGGAGAGATTCACCTGCCGTTGCCTCTTGTCCGAGGCCAAGCCGTTGTTTTCGCTGAATAAATAAGTCTGAGAGATTTTCGACAGCGTATCGAGAGGATGTTTCCGGAGGTGGGGTGCGACACAGGCTCCATGCCGGCCGCAGTTGATCGGCCGAATCCCCTCCAACCGGACCCAGGCCCCCATGTCGGACCCCTACAGCAAAGACGGACAGATCTTCACTTTCGGCGTGCACGGCACCATCAATACGCCGGACAACGTCCGTGAAGTGACCCAGCGGATCAGCGCAGCGGTCGGCGAAACCACCAACGGCGCGAATCTGTGGGACAACGGCTTCGACTGGCGCGCGCGCACCGAAACCGTCATGCGCCCCCAGTTCGATCCGCAGGGCATCTACATCGGAGACGCGCCGGTCTCCCAGCCGGTCGCGGGCACCGCCCATCAGATGAACGGCACCAACGACCGCGAGATCGCCTCCCAGCGGCTGGCGTCCCATGTCCTGAACCAGGTCGACAATGCGATCGAGCGCGGCGCCCTCGACCCCAACAAGCCGCTGACGATCAATCTGGTCGGCTTCAGCCACGGCGGCAACGTCTCGATCCTCGCCGCCGACGAAATCTCCGAAGGCCTGAAACAGCGCGGCATCGATTCGGCGATCCATCTGACCACGCTGTCCACGCCGGCCTACACGCGCGGCCCGGAGAACCCAGACGCCGCGCGCGATCTGGTCCAGGCCGACGGGGTCAAGTTCGCCCACACCCACTTCAACACCCCCGGCGACGGCGTCATCCGTCTGGCCGTCGGCAACGCCAACTACGACACCGAAGTCACCCGCAACTACAACTTCCGCGAAGCGCCCTTCGGTCTCAATGGCCTCGCCAATCACGGTGCGGTGCAAAGCGTGCCCGAGATGATGGATACCGCCGCCGCGGTGATGCGTCAGCGCTTCAACGGCCTGGCGCCGGCGCAGGAGCGCAGCGACCTCGGGACGGATGTCCAGGTGGCGGGCGTGGTCCCGGCCACTCCGGGTGCGAACACCCCCGACTGGAATGCGCTCAACAACAATCCGCTGGTGCAGCAGGCGTCGACCGCGCTGCATCGTCTGGCCCCCGACGTGCCGCAGGAGAATCTCAATCCCAGCATGGTCGCGGGCGTGGCCGGCATCGCGGCGGAGAACAATTTCCGCCAGATCGAAAGTGCGACCCTGAGCCAGAACGGCAACACGATGTTCATCACCGACCGCAACCCGCAGGACCCCGCCGCCCGCGTCGCCCCGGTCGACATGGCGCTGGCGAACAAGCCGCCGGAAGACGTGGTGCAGCGCTATCAGGTCGCGCTGGACAACAGTCAGCAGCAGACCCAGGTCGCCAATCTCGATCAGGAACAGCAGCAGAGGCGCAGCTCGCCGTCGATGGGTTGACGCCGCGACCCGGGGCGGCCGGCATGTCCGGCGTTCGCCCGATACCCGCGCCGGCATGATCTTCGCCGGCACGGTGTCTGCCGCGGATGCCATGCCGGCCCTGCCCACCGACCGCTCCGCGCTTTTCTCCCCCTCCCGAGGAATCCCCCATGTCCGACCCCTACAGCAAAGACGGCCAGATCTTCACTTTCGGCGTTCACGGCACCAACAACGGCCCGGACAACGTCCGCGAAGTGACCCAGCGGATCAGCGCGGCGGTCGGCGAAACCACCAACGGGGCCAACCTCTGGGACAACGGATTCAGTTGGCAGGACCGTTCCGGCACGCTCAATCAGACCCGCGATCGCCAGGCGGCGTCGCAGGAACTGGCGACGCACGTCCTCAACCAGATCGACAACGCGATCGAGCGCGGCACGCTCGACCGCGACAAGCCGCTGACCGTCAATCTGGTCGGGTTCAGCCACGGCGGCAACGTCTCGATCCTGGCCTCCGACGAAATCTCGCAGGGCCTGCGCGACCGCGGCATCAACGGCGCGATCCACCTCACCACGCTTTCGACGCCCGCCTATACCGCGGGGGATGAGAACCCGCTGCGGGCCCGCGATCAGGTCCATGCGGACGGGATCCAGTTCGCGCATACCCACTTCAGCACGCCGGGCGACGGCGTGATCCGCGGTGCGATCGGCCACGACAATTACCGCAACGGTTTCACCCGCGACGTGAATTTCCGCGAAGCGCCGTTCGGCCTCAACGGAGTCGCCAATCACGGCGCGGTGCAGGATGTGCCGGAGATGATGGACGCCGCGGCGTTCGAAATGCGCCGTCGTTTCAACGGTCTCGCCCCGGCGCAGGAGCGCTCCAGCGTGACCAACGACACCCCGGTGGCGAACCTCGCGCCGGGCAACCAGAACACGCCCGCCCCCGACTGGCAGGCGTTCAACAACAACCCGATGGTGCAGCAGGCGTCCGCGGCGCTGCATCGCGTCGCCCCGGATGTGCCGGTGGAGAATCTCAATCCCAGCATCGTCGCCGGCGTCGCCGGTGTCGCCGCGGAGAACCGCTTCAATACCATCCAGGACATCGCGATGAGCCAGAACGGTCAGACCGCCTTCGTCACCGATCGCGAGAAGACCGATCCCGCTGCGCGCGTCGCCCCGGTGGACATGGCGATGGCCAACAAGCCCGTCGGCGAAGTGCAGCAGCGCTACGAGGTCGCGCTGAACAACAGCCAGCAGCCGCCCCAGATCGCCAACCTGGAACAGGAACAGCAGCAGAAGCGCAGCACGCCGTCGATCGGCTGATCCGTCCGACGGTTCCATTCCGACGACCCCGGCATCGTCTGTCCGTGGTCCGCCCGAGGCGGACCGCGCGGCCGGACTTCGCCCCGAGGAGAACGACAGATGGCCACCAGCAACAGCAACAGCGAGAACGGCGACCGCCGCAACGACAGCCCCGATGCGCGCGCCGACGACGGCAGCGTCGAGATCGCCCGCGGTGGACGTCCGCAGCAGCGCTGGCGCGAGGTGGAAGTGCTCGCGCCCTACGTCGAGATCGCGGGCAGGAAGCCGGTGCAGCGCGACCCCGGCGAACCATGGGACGGACCGACCGGTCGCGGCGTGATTTTCCGCAACGAGGCCGTGATCAACATCCGCGTGCGCGAACTGCAGGGCAACGAGTTGGGCGCACTCGCCTTCACCGGCGACAGGTTCGAACAGGCGGTCAGCGCGGCCGAACGGCGCAAGAGCGCCGAGGACCAGGCGACCTACGGCATGACCACGGCGCAATTGAGGGAGGCCTCGCAGGACGCCGGCTACTACGGCTCGCGCTCGCACGTCGCCTGGTCGGAAGCCGCTTCGGCCCGTACCGGCGGCAGGCTGAGCGCGGAATGGTTCCGCGAGTTCGACCCCTATGGCGGCACCAACGGCCACGGCCCGAACGTGCGCAATGACGGCGAGTACCCCAATCCGATGTCGCGGATCGGCATGGCGCACGACACCGACTGGACGCTCGGCCGTCATTTCCAGGCCGGACCGCTGCGCGCACTCTACGGTCTGACCGGACACAGCGCACAGGAAATGGGCGAGTACGGCGTCATCCCCAATCTTCCGAACCATGCGGGCGTCGAGATCCCGGGCACAGGCGTGCGTTACAACACGATTCGTCCCGGCGTCGACATCTACACCGACGGTCACCCGGACTGGCAGGTGAACTACCAGCATCGCTCGCGTCGCGCCGAACTCGGCGAGGGCGAGACCGTCGTCGCTTCGAACCAGTTGGTCCCCGGCAACGACAATCTCAATCGCCAGTTCGCGCAGGCGCTGCAGGGCACCAGCGGCGACCGCGACGCCGCCGCGGCGGCGATCGATGCGATCAGCAGATCGCCGGGCTACAGGCCCGATCAGGACATCGCGGTGGTGCAGGGTCGCAATGGCCAGCTGATCGCGACCCAGGGTCAGGGCGATGCGGCGCTGAACGTCGCGGTGCCGAAGGCCAACCCGGGCGATTTCGAGCGCGTGGCCAACCAGATCGCGCAGGCGCCGCAGCCGACCCAGGTCGCGGCGGTGCAGCCCGATCAGCCGGAGCGCGCGCGGACGGTGTAAACACCATCGCCAGGCCGCCCCCGCGCGCATGCCCTCGGCCTGCGCGCGGACCGCCCCGGCAGCGCGTCGTTGCGGTAGTCGTCGTTTCCGATCCAGACCCCAAAGGAGCTTTTCATGTCTCGTCCTTACGACAGCGATGCCCAGATCTTCACGTTCGGTGTTCACGGCACCTTGAACACGCGCGACGATGTGCGCGGCGTGGCCGGTGATGTGAGCGTGGCCGTCGGCCGCACGACCAACGGCGCCAATCTGTTCGACAACGGCTTCGATTGGCGCGCACGCGAGAGGGTCGTCGAGTTCTGGGACGAAGACCTGGGCCGGAACAGGCAGCTCCGGACATCGGAACCGGGCACCGCGCACCAGACGAACAACGAGCAGGATCGCGGAATCGCTTCGCAGCGGCTGGCTGCGCATGTGCTGCAGCAGGTGGACAACGCGATCGAGCGCGGCACGCTGGATCGCGACAAGCCGCTGACCATCAATCTGGTCGGCTTCAGTCACGGCGGCAACGTCGCGATCCAGGCCAGCGACGACATCGCCCGCGGCCTGCGCGAACGCGGCATCGAAAGCGCGATCCACCTGACCACGCTGTCGACCCCGGCCTACAACAACGGCGGCCCCGAAGATCCGGCCACGGCCCGTCAGCAGGTGCAGGCGCAGGGCGTGACGTTCGCGCACAGTCACTTCTCGGTGCAGCGCGATGGTGTGGTGGATCTCGCCCGCGGAGACGACCTCTACAACAACGGATTTACGCGCAACACCCAGTATCCGGCCGTGTCAGGTCACGATTTCGTCGCCAATCACGGCGCGACCCAGAACCCGGGCGAGCAGAACTATCGGGACGAGATTTCCGAGACCATGCGCCGCACGTTCAACGGCCTGGCGCCCGGTCGGACGCGTGCGGAAACCGACAACGGCATCGAGGTGGCGACGGCCGACCCCAATCGCCTCGTGCCCGGGAACGACGCGGCCAACCGCCAGTTCGCCCAGGCCCTGCAGGGCACGAACGGCGACCGCGACGCCGCCGCGGTCGCGCTGGAGACGATCCGCAACACGCCGGGCTACAAGCCCGATCAGGATGTCGCCGTGATCCAGGGCAGGAACGGCAACTACATCGTCAGCCAGGGCCAGGGCGATACCGCGCTGAATGCCGCGGTGCCGCAGGCCAGCCCGGGCGATTTCGAGCGCGTCGCCAACCAGATCGCGCAGGCGCCGCAGCCGACCCAGGTTGCGGCGATGCAGCCCGATCAGCCGGAGCGCGCGCGGACGATGTGATCGACGGAGCCTCTCTCCTCCCGACGGGGGAGGGAGGCCGTTCGCAGCATCGGCATCGGACGAAGCGGCCGGTCATGGGATCGCTCCGCATGCCGGGGAATTCCGCATGTCTGGCAATGACGTGTCCGGCATGACTCTTCGGCAAGAGGCCCGTCTGTCCGATGGGCGCAGTATCCCGGCAGTGCGGCGGGCGAGTACCATGATCGACGCTGTGTCGTCTTCCTTTCGATATGCGGCCGACAGCCTCTTCGGGGTGCGGTGCGTCCATGCGGCTGAGCCGACATCCGGATGGTGACGATGCGGCACATGCCGGTCCGGGCGCGTGGCCCCGGTGCGCGACGGATGCGCAGCGCGAAGGGCCGGTCCATCGCGGTGCGCACGCACTGCCCCGCCACCGCGTCTGTCGGCCGGCGCGCTGCAGCCGTCCGTTCGGAATGCCATCCATCGAGTCGCCATGGACACCTCTGAGTCCGCGCCGATCGCTTCCCGACTGCTGATCGGTCGTCTGCGCGTCGATCTGTCGCGCGATGTGGTCAGCTGCGTCGATGAACACACCGGCCTGAGTCCGCGCGCAGAAGATCTGCTGCTGCTGTTGTGCAGGCATCCCGGCGCGCTGGTGACGCGCGAGCAGATCCTGCAGCGGGTCTGGCAGGGCGCCGTGGTCGAGGACGGCGCGATCACCAACTGCGTCTGGCAGATCCGGAAGGGTCTGGGCGATGACGGCAGACGGTGGCTGAAGACCAGAAGCGGACGCGGCTACATGCTGTCGGTGCCGCAGGACGCCTGGCGGCGCGACGGTGAGGCCTGGGGCGACGAAGCGAGCGCATGGAATGCCGCTTCCGCCGCTCCGGAGCGCACGGCCGATGTCGACGATGCCGATCGTGCGCCGAGGCCGCGGTCTGCGCGCGCCGATCCGCGCGAGAAAGGGCCTCGCGCAGGGCGTGCCGCGATCTTCGCCGTCGATCTGTTGCTGGTGGCGAGCGTGTTCGGGCTGATGCTCATGGCCTTCGTGCCGCCCCTGCCGCAGGCCATCGGTACGCAGGCCGCGATCGGGCGCATACCGCTCGCGCCCGAGTTCCTGTTGCGCGCGAGCGTCGTCGCCACCGACGATCTGGATGCGCTGCGCACCGGCACGCTGCGGGTGGCGGCCGAGGCCGCTTTCGAACGACATGCCGGCCTCTCGGTCTTCAACCGTGGCCTCTACAGGGAGCCCTTCGAAGGCGCCAGTCTGCACGTCGAACTCAGGCCCGTGCGGGGCAGTCGCGAGATCGAGGGCAGCATCGAACTGGTTCGCGGGCGTGAGATGCGCAGCCGCACGTATCGCGGAAGCGCTTCGGATTTCCCGCAGACGCTCGCCGGGTGGCTGCGGATGCAGTTGCCTCCGCCCGAGCGGTATCGCACCGCCGCCGCGGATGTCTATCTTTCCGGCGTGGTCTCCGAGCTTCGTTTCGACAGCGCGGCGGCGCTGGCGGCCTACCGCAAGGCCGCAGCGCTGGATCCGGCGATGCCCGAAGCCCGCATCGCGGTCGCCCGGGCCGATTTCGCCCAGGGCCGATGGCGCGAGGCGATCGTGGGCGTCGAGCCGCTCACCCGAGATCGAACCCTGCCGCAGCCGCTGCGCTGCGAACTGAGCATGATGCTTCTGGATGTCGCCCCCAAGCATCTGCGCGATCGGGCGCTGGTCGAGAAACAGCAGGCCTGCGCGCCCTGAGCGCCTGAACACCGGGTCTCCTCGCCGCCGGCGCGACGCCGGGCGGCCGTCTCCGATCGCCACCCGCCAGACCCCACCACCCTCGGTCAAGCGGCTGCTCGCGATGTCGCCCGGTGTCCGACACCGAGCCGGGCGCGCGCCGCAGGCATGTCTGCCGTCAATGATCGGTCGTGTCCGATCGCCGCTTCGCGCTGCGGCGCAGGCATGCCTCGCGCGTCTCCCGGGTGGTCTCGGCAGCTCTTCATTTCTCTCGAAAAATCTTCCCGGGAATGCTCAAGATTTTGAATCCATTGACAAAAATAGACCGTGAGAAGGTGAGATCGAAAGCCGGAGGAATCGTCCGGCGAAGACTGTCACAACGTCGCTGCGGCGGGCGGGTCATCGCCCCCCTTCGCGAGCAGCGGTGAAGCGTTTCGCGTCCCCTGCTTCGGCCTGACCCGAACAGGCAGCGACGCTCACATTCCCACGCAGGAGCAGAAATCCCATGGCCACCGATCAATCCCGAACCCCATCGCCGGAACAACCCGGAACCGAAACCATGATGGCGCGGCAATACGGCCGCGATGTCCAGCACGTCGTCTTCGGCCTCCACGGGACCGTCAACAATCCGGGTCACGTCAGACCGCTGACCGAGAAGGTCGCTTCGGCGTTGAGCAACACCCCCAACAGCGGTACCACTGTCGATACGTCCTTCGACTGGAGCAAGCGCGCCGGTTTCTTCAATCAGCCCGGCGGCCGCGAAAAGGAAGGCGACAAATTCGCCCAGCACGTCGACAATGTCCTGACCGAGATGAAGAAGAACGGTCAGCTCGATCCCAACAAGCCGGTCCAGATCACCGTGGTCGGCTTCAGCCACGGCGGCAACGTCGCCATCGCGGCGACACCGGAGTTGGCGGATGTCATGCGCAAGCATGGCCTCAACGACAACGGCTCGCTCCATCTGGTGACGGTATCGACGCCGGCCTACAACAACGGCGGCAACGAGGACCCGGCCTATGCTCGCCGCGAGGCCGCCAATCGCGGGCTCGATGTGCATCACACCCATTTCTCGCCGAAGAACGACGGCGTGATTCGGTTGGCGCTCGGCAATGCCTATTACCATGGTCCCGGCCATCCCAACAAGGAACATCGCGACGGCCACGTCTACAACTATCCTCTCCAGGGCAAGGGTTTCCTGAATCCGATCGGCAGCCACGGCGACGCTCAGGACGACGCTGCGACGGTGCGGAACATCAACAATCAGGCCGACAAGGTCGCGAACATCGTCGCGGCGCGCACTTTGGACATCCACAATCGCAACGGGCGTCCGCGCCCGGGCGGCCATCTGGTGGAAGGCGACGATGGCGTCGAGCTGGCCAGCGCTCAGCCCAAGACTGCAGAGAAGACCGATCAGTACCGTGAGACCTCGGTCGTGTCCGCGATCAACGCCGTCCGCACGCCGGCGGCGCAGGAGGCTTCGGTCGTGGCCCCGATTTCCATCCAGGCGCAGCCCAACGTCCCCGCCAATCCCCATCCGTCGCAGGAACTGCTCGCCTCGCCGGGCGTGACCGACCGGATCATGCCGGTGCAGGTGGCGCAGGCAGACGCGGTCAAGACCGAGCGGCCCATGCTGATCAGCGAGCCGGGTCATCCCCGCAACGGCGACTATCAACAGGCCTACGCGAAACTCGGCGAGGCCGGCATTGCCTTCCCCGACGACAAGGCGCGCAGCAATGCGGCCGCCTTCCTCGTCCAGCAGAGCGACAAACACGATGTGAAGACATTCGAGCACATGCTGTCCAACGGCCGCGGCGGGCTGATCGTGATCGATGGCGGATTGCAGGATCCGGCGCACAAGCGCTTCGCCGTATCGGTCGCCGAGATAAGCGCGCAGCCGGTCGAGATCAGTTCGCAGAAACTGCAGCAGGAAGCCGCGAGGCCCTCGCTGCAGCCTGATGCCGCGACCGTGGCGCAGGACCAGACACGTCCATCGCAGGGCCACAGAGCCATGGCCTGATCGAGACTCGCTGCATCCCCGATGGTGCGTCGGGGATGCAGCGTCCGGTTGATGGAGATGAATATCAAGGAGCGTGAACGCCGATGGGTACGATGGACGAGTCCAGCATTGACAGGCCATTTCATTTCGATTTCAACGACGCAGAGCTGTGGGAAGATCCGTACCCGGACTACGCGATCATGCGTCGTCACTATCCGGTGATGCGGGTCGAGCCGGGGGGGATGTGGGCGGTCAGTCGCTATGAGGATGTCAGTCGCGTTCTGCAGGATCCGGACACATTTTCGTCGCGCGGTTGGTCGGCGATCATGGAAGTGCCATGGTGCCGCTACAACCCGCTCGCCGATGCGCCGCTGGTGCTCGATGGTCGGGAACACAAGTCGCAGCGCGCAGTGTTTGCGCAGGCCCTTGGGCACCGGGTCATTCCCCGCATCGAGCCGATCGCACGCAGGATCTGCGCAGAATTCGCCGACCAGGTGGCTGGCGGAGAGGTCATCGACGTACACGAGTTCGCGACCATGCTTCCTGCTTCGGTCATTACCGACATCATGGGCGTCGACAGCATTTCGGTGGAAAAACTCAGGCAATGGACACCATTCCTGTTCTCCGCCAATGTCGATACCCCGGAAGAACTGCGCAAGCCGATGATCACGGCGATCGACGAATTCGAAGCGGCGATCATGGAGATCTATGCGGACAGGCGGCGCAAGCCGCGCGACGACTTCGCGACCTATCTGCTGAATGCGGAGGTCGACGGGCAAAAGCTGACCGAAAAACAGTTGGTGTCGTTCATGTTCCTGTTGGTTTCCGCGGGTTTCGAAACCACGACGCAACTGCTGCAGCATGCGATGCGCATGCTGGCGGCCTATCCGCAGCTTTGGCGGAGACTGCGAGAGGATCCGGACGCGATCGATCCCTTCATCGACGAGACCCTGCGACGCGAGTGCCCGATCCACGGCATTCTGCGCATGGCGACCGTCGATACCGAATTGGCCGGAAAGAGGATCGCCAAGGGCGAATTCGTGCTGCCGATGCTCGCGTCCGCCAATCGCGACCAGACCAGATTCGAAAATCCCGACGATTTCGACATCGATCGCAAGCCGGTGACCAATGCCGCCTTCGGTCTCGGCTCCCATTTCTGCATCGGCGCAGCGTTGGCGCGTGCGGAAACGCGATTCATGATCGAAGCATTGCTGCAGAGAGTCGGGTCGTCGCGCGTGATCGGCGATGTCGGATGGGGGCGAGCCCTGCTGGTGCGCGACATTGCGAGGCTGGACATGGTGTTCGAGCCATTGGCTGGCGACACCGGCAGCTGATCAGGCCGATGAAAAAGGCGGCTTAAACCGGCGGATCAGCAGGCATGCATTCGGCGTTGTCGCAAAGCGAAAGATGGTTCGCGGTCCACCGCCAGCGATGCGGCTGCATTGCCGATGCGGCGACGCCGTCCGGACGCGACGCGATCCGGAAGATCGGCAGGCCCGGCAAGGCGCAGCGGGCCGACATGCAGGCAGGTCCATCGTGCAGTCACGACGATCCCGGGATCGAAGATCGTCTGTCTGTCATGAGGAGCCATGCGGCTGCCAGACGCTTTGTCCGAACATCGGAATCACGTATCGGAATCACGTATCGGAATCACGTATCAGAATCACGGAATGGATATCGACATGGAAAATTTCCGCAACAAACCGCTTCCGATGGCCAGGATCGCTCAAGCGGTTCTCGTCGCATGCCTGGGAGCGGCGAGCGCACCGATCCTTGCGCAGACAGGCGGCTCTCCTGACGGTGCCGACGGTGCTCTCCTCGATCAGTCGCAGCGGTCCGGTATCTCGGACGACTCTTCGCCCGCCCAATCGGGACCGGAATCCCCCGAAGCCGCCGCGCGGGACGCCGCCGACGACGGCGAGCTCGAAAAGGTGGTGGTCACCGCCCGCAAGATATCGGAGGATCTGCAGCAGGTTCCGATCGCGGTCACGGCGATCACCGCCGAGCAGATCGAACGCAGCCATGCGACCCGAATCGAGGATGTCGTGCGCAGCCCCAATGGCGTCTTCGACAACGCCATCTATGGGCCGACCATCGCATCGTTCTTCATTCGCGGACTCGGCTCCCAGGAGCTCGATATGAGTTTCGAGCCCGCGGTCGCGGTCGTGCTCGATGGCGTCTTCATCGGAAAGATGCACGCATCGATGATCGACTCTTTCGATCTGGAGTCGATCGAAATCCTGCGCGGACCGCAGGGAACGCTGTTCGGCAAGAACACGATCGGCGGGGTGATCAATGTGCGCACGCGCCGGCCTTCGGGAGACTACGGTTTCGCCGCGACCGCGCGCATCGGCAATCATGGCGCACGCGCTTTGCGCGCGAGTTTCGATGCGCCGATCTCCGAAGATCTGTCGATGCGGGTCTCGATGCTGGAGAGCGAAAGCGAAGGCTACTTCTACAACGCGATCAAGCGAAGGCGCGAGGGTGCGGACGATACGCGCGCCGGACGCATCAGTCTGGCGTACCGGCCGAACGAAGCGCTGCGGATGAGCCTGATCGCCGATGCCAGTCGCGACCGGGGCGACTTCATCCCCGTCAACAACGCGTCCACGCTCATCGCAGGCGATCGTCCGCTGTTCATGCTGCTTCCGCTGTTGGGGTTTCCCGCGGACGCGGACGGCGATCTGACGCGGGTACGGGGCAATTACACGGATCAGCGGAGGTCCGACAATGCCGGAGCGTCTTTCGAGATCGAATACGATCTTCCGGCGTTGACGCTCACCTCCATCAGCGGTTATCGCGACTACGCGATGTATGCGGGCCTCGACGGCGATGGCGAGCCCGTGGATCTGCTGAACGTGCTCCAGCCGCAGGCTTATCGCCAGATCTTCCAGGAACTGCGCGTGGCGAACCGCGACGGCGAGCGCTTCGATCTGGTCGCAGGCTTGAGTTATCTGCAGCAGAGCCACCGTTCCAGCCTGTTCATCGACCTGGACTGCAATCTGTTCGGCGTGGGAGGCTGTCCTGCGCCGGGCGTGCTCGATTCGCAGATCGTCACCACGACCGCGCAGATCTCGGAAAGTTACGGCGTCTTCGCCCAGGGCAGCTACCGGATCAGCGCGGATTTCAGGATCACCGGTGGTTTTCGATACAGCCGCGACAACAAGCGCTTCACTTTCACCGAGACCGGTTTCGTCGATAACGATCTCGGGCTTGCCGGGCTTTCGCTGCAGTCGGTGCTCGCCGGTGCGCCGGCGCCGCAGCAAACCCGCACCTTCCAGGAGTCTTTCGGCCAGCCGACGTGGCGCATCGGGGCGGATTACCGGTTCAGTCCCGCTTTGTTCGGATACGTCAGCGTCGCCACCGGATTCAAGGCCGGCGGCTTCAACGGACGGGCCAGCTCTTTTCCGCAGGTCGGACCCTACGACGAAGAGAAGGTTCTCGCCTATGAGGTCGGACTCAAGGCCGATCTGCTCGATCGCAGGCTGCGCTGGAACACGGCGCTGTTCTTCAACGATTACGAAGATCTCCAGATCGAGATCGTCCGCAATATCAACAACGCCAATACCACCTTGGTCAGCAACGCCGCCTCGGTCGCGATCGGCGGCGCCGAAACCGAGCTGTCCGCGCGGCTGGGCCGCGGTTTCTCGCTGCGCGCCAGTCTGGGGTATCTCGATGCGCAGTATCGGGACTTCTTCGCTGACGTCTACAGCACCGGCGTGGCGACCGACGTCTCCGACCTGAAGCTGCGTCGGGCGCCGACCTGGACCTGGAGCGCGACCCTGGACTACCGCCGGCAATATGCCGTCGGCGATCTGTGGTGGCAGTTGGACTGGTCGTATCAGTCCGGGTACGAAACCAGCGTCCAGAACTATGCGCTCGGCCGACGCTCCCCGGATCATCTGTTCAACGCCGCGATCGGGTACAACCACGCGGATGGCAGGTTCGGAGTCAGCCTGTTCGGACGCAATCTGACCAATCAGGTGTCCGTCGCCAACGCTTTCGTGGCACCGCCGTTTTCCGCGATCAACGAGCCGACTCAGCCACGAATGTACGGCCTGGAGATTTCGTATCGCTATTGAAGCGAGCCGCGGACCCGCGCGCGTCAAGGCAGCGCTGAATTTGTTCGGCGTTGCCCCGATCGTGCCCGCCGGGCGTTGCCGGCGCAGAATGTCCGTCGGCCGTGGGAGAACACAGGGGTCGGCCGCAGTGGACGGGAAGGATGCCGGCGCGACCGGCGGTCAGCGTCCCCGATTCGTATCGCGGCGCCCCTCGGCCAGCGTCCAGCCGATCAGCGCGGCGGTCACATCGCCGAGGCCGGATTCAAAGGCGCGATTGACCGCCGCGACATCGGCGCTGCCGGCGCGCACTTCGGCGCCGAACACGCGGCTGGCGACGACCCGATTGTCGGCGTTGTGCACCAGCCGCGCGCCGAGCACGACCTGGGCGTTCGGTGCGGCCGCGCCGTCGTATTCGGTCTCGAAGCGGCGCAGATCGAGCAGCAGTTCGTACTCCGCGCTGACGCCTTCGCCGCGGCGGGCGACGCCAGCGAAACGTTCGCTGTCGGCGAACGCGCGCAGCAGCGTGTCCAGCACCAGATCCGGCGCCGGCTGGGTCCAGGCAGCGCCCTTGTAGACCTGCAGTTCGCCGCGCTGCGGACGCACCAGGATGCGCGCCGAATCGTGCGCAGTGTCGGCGTAGGGACGCGCGATCTGCAGCTGCCAGGGCACCTGCGGCCAAGCCGCGTCGCCGGCGACCGCCGGCTCGGGACGATACAGCGATACGGCTTCCTGCTTGGGCAGCACGCTGCAGCCGGCGAGTGCGGTGAGGGTCAGCGCGAGCGCGGCGGCGCGCAGCGCGGAGCGGACGGGTCGGCTCATTCGGGCTCGAACTCCTTGGGCTTCTGCCGGCCCAGCACGTAACCAGCGGGATTGTCGTCGAGGCGCGCGCTGATCTTGCGCAGATCGCGGACCAGCGCGCGCAGCTCGTCCAGGGTCGGGCCGAGCTGGCCCAGACCGTCCTGGGTGAAATTGCGCACCGCGCCGCGGTTTTCGTCGAGGATCGCGTTGGCGTTGCCGGCGGCGGAATCGAGGCGGTTCAGCGTGCTGTCGAGTTTGGCGATCAGCGCCGGCAGCTTGTCGACCAGTTCGCGATCGATGTCGGCGATCGCGGCGTTGGTGGTGTCCAGCGTGGTCGCCAGCTTCTCGCTCGACACCCGCGCGTTGCGGATCAGCGCGCCGAGATCCTCGCGCTGCGCGGCGATCGCGCCGGTCGCGTGCTCGATGTTGTCCAGGGTGCGGTTGATGTTGCCGATGTTCTCGTCGCTGAGCACCCGGTCGAGCCGTGCGACCAGCCGGTTCGCGGTTTCGGCGATGTTCTGCAGCGCCGAGGCTTCGGTCTGGATCACCGGCACCCGGTCGCGATCGCCGTTGCCGCCGGCCAGCGCCTGCGCTTCCGGGGTGCCGCCGGTGAGCTGGATGAAAGCAGTGCCGGTGAGGCCGGTGAACGACAGCTTGGCCCGGGTGTCGGTCTTGACCGGCGTCTCCACCCGCAGCTTGACCCGCGCGATCACCCGCCGCGGATCCTTCGGGTCCAGGCTCAGGTCTTCGACGCTGCCGACGCTGATGCCGTTGTACTGCACGCTGCCGCCTTCGGTCAGGCCCGTCACCGCCTCGTCGAAGACCACGTCGTAGTACGACCAGTCGCGTTCCGACGAGTATTTCGCCGCCCACAGCCCGAACAGCAGCAGGAACGCGGCCGTGGCCAGCGTGAACACACCGATCAGCACATAGTTGGCGCGGGTTTCCATCTCAGCTTCTCCCGGCGTTGCGACGATGGCCGTCGCGCGCCGCGCGTCCGCGCGGGCCGTTGAAATATTCCTGCACCCAGGGGTGGTCCAGACGCTCGATCTCGTCCAGCGGCCCGACCGCGATCACCCGCCGCTCGGCGAGCACCGCGACCCGGTCGCAGATCGCGTACAGGGTATCCAGATCGTGGGTGATGAGAAACACGGTCAGGCCCAGCGCT
>JBIJBH010000216.1:0-6487 GCA_044345315.1 Lysobacteraceae bacterium | reverse complement strand
TCCACGCCTCGAATTGGTGCTTAACCAAAGGTCGCTTATATTCCACCAGATACCATACATGACAAAAATAGACTATTTTCTGCAACGCTAAATTTGTTATCGGCCGCTCTCTTTCTTCGCAGAAATCCAACACGAAATTAGCTATTGCCCGTCCGTCAAAGCTCACAGCTACTCACCCACACTTCGAATACCCACAATTCAAACAAGTCGCGCACCCGTCCATGATGACGACCGCTTTCGTCGAGCACTTGTGGCACATCGTCGCCGAAGGCGGGAAACTCACGCCTTCGCCGGTCACTTCGATGTCTTCGTCGCGCGCCGCCGGTGCGGTTTCGCTCACGTCAGGCTTTTTTTTTGAGCCCTGATCCTTGGAGCGGTTCTCTTCGTAGGCGCGGCGCTTTTCGGCGATCAGGGCGCGTTGGGTGTCGCTCATGTCGGGGTCGTGCATCAGGCCGATGGTCTTGAGGTGGTCCTCGACGATCATGCCCAGTTCGGCGACCAGGGAGGGCATGTAGAGGCCGCCGGCCTTGTAGTAGCCGCCCTTGGGGTCGAACACGGCCTTCATTTCCTCGACCAGGAAGGTCACGTCGCCGCCCTTGCGGAAGACGGCGGACATGATCCGGGTGAGGGCGACGATCCACTGGAAGTGCTCCATCGACTTGGAGTTGATGAAGATCTCGAAGGGGCGGCGCAGTTCGTGTTCGGTGCCGGCGTTGAGCACGATGTCGTTGATGGTCACGTACATGGCGTGTTCGACCAGCGGCGACTTGATCTTGTAGGTGCTGCCGATCAGCACGTCGGGGCGCTCGATGCGCTCGTGCATCTGGATGACGTCGGCCGTGGGCAGTTCGGATTCGACGGTTTCGCGCGGAACCGGGGCGCCCTGCACGGCCTCCCGGGCCTTGTCCTCCGGCTTGAGGACGGCGTAACCCTTGATTTTCTTGTCGATCTTGACGGCCATGGCGCGATGTTTCCGGAGCTGATGTGGAGTTGGAGCCGTCCCCCGCCGGGGGCGGGGGACGGTGTTGCCTGGGATTGCCTGTGTCGATTACTTGCGTTTCGCGGTCTTGGGGGCGGCCTTCTTCGGCGCCGCCTTCTTCGCGGCTGCCTTGCGCGGAGCGGCCTTCGCCGTCTTCTTTGCGGCGGCCTTCTTCGCAGCTTTCTTCGGTGCCGCTTTCTTCGGTGCCGCCGTCTTAGCCGCCTTCTTCGGTGCAGCCTTTTTCGCGGCGGCCTTCTTCGGAGCGGCTTTCTTCGCAGTCTTCTTGGCGGTCTTCTTGGCGGCCTTCCTGGCGCCGGCGACCTTGGCCTTCACGGTCTTCACCGCGGAGGCGGCCTTGGCCTTGGCTTCGTCGACCACCGCTTCGGCCTTCTTGCGGGCCTTGGCCGCGGTCTTCTTCGCCTTGCCGACGGCCTTGGTCACGGCCTTGCCGGCGCGCGTATTCGAGACCGCTTCGCCCACGTCCTTCGCCGTTTCCTTCGCTTTCTCGGCCACCGCTTCGGCGGCGTCGGAAATGGCTTCCGTAATCACATTGCCATTGCTCATGGTGGTTCCTCGTCAGGGGTCTACGGGCGGTACGCCCGAGGGCAAATGTAGCGCGATTGGCGGGCGGCGGCGCGGGTCGGCATGCGGATCGCGACGGACGGAAAACCCTGCCGGCCTCCCCCCCTCACCCTGCCCTCTCCCCCGCAGGCGGGGGAGAGGGTTCAAGCGGGTGCGGCGGGAGATCAGAACCTGCCGTGAGCCTTCTTTCCATTACGGCAAGTTCATCAGAACTTGCCGTAGTAGCCTTCCTTCAACGCATCGAACAGGTTGGCGGCGGTGTGCATTTCGCCGTCGTATTCGATCTCTTCGTTGCCCTTGACCTCGATGACGCTGCCGTCTTCCAGCTCGAAGCGGTAGAGGGTGTTCTCCAGGTCCGATTCCTTCACCAGCACGCCCTGGAAGGCGGCCGGGTTGAAGCGGAACGTGGTGCAGCCCTTGAGGCCCTGCTGGTGGGCGTAGCGGTAGATGTCCTTGAAGTCCTCGTACGGGTAGTCGGTGGGGACGTTCGCGGTCTTGGAGATCGAGCTGTCCACCCACTTCTGCGCCGCGGCCTGCACATCGACGTGCTCCTTCGGCGAGATGTCGTCGGCGGCGATGAAGTACTCCGGCAGCTTCGCGGCCGGGTCCTCGCTGAACGGCATCGCGGCCTGGTTCACCAGTTCGCGGTAGGCCAGCAGCTCGAAGCTGTAGACGTCGACCTTCTCCTTGGTCTTCTTGCCTTCGCGGATCACGTTGCGGCTGTAGTGATGCGCGAACGAGGGCTCGATGCCGTTGGAGGCGTTGTTGGCCAGCGACAGCGAGATCGTGCCGGTGGGCGCGATCGAGCTGTGGTGGGTGAAGCGGGCGCCGGTCTCGGCGAGGGCGTCGACCAGGTCGGGGGCGACCGAGGCGATGCGCTGCATGTAGCGGCTGTAGCGGGCGTGCAGGACCTTGCCGGGGATCTCCTGGCCGATCTTCCAGCCGTCCTTCGCCATTTCCGGGCGCTTGCGCAGCATCTCGGCGGTGACGACGAAGCGCTCTTCCATGATCGGCGCCGGGCCCTTCTCCTTCGACAACTGCAGGCCCACTTCCCAGCCGGCCACGGCCATGTCGCGGGAGACGCGCTCGGTGAACTCCAGCGAATCGGCGCTGCCGTACTTCATGCGCAGCATGGTCATGGTGCTGCCGAGGCCGAGGAAGCCCATGCCGTGGCGGCGCTTGCGGTTGATCTCGTCGCGCTGCTGCTGCAGGGGCAGGCCGTTCACCTCGACCACGTTGTCGAGCATGCGGGTGAACACGCGCACGACTTCCTTGTATTCCTCCCAGTCGAAGGCGGCCTTGTCGGTGAACGGGTCGCGCACGAACTTGGTGAGGTTGACCGAGCCCAGCAGGCAGGCGCCGTAGGGCGGCAGCGGCTGTTCGCCGCAGGGGTTGGTGGCGCGGATGTTCTCGCACCACCAGTTGTTGTTCATCTCGTTGACGCGGTCGATCAGGATGAACCCCGGCTCGGCGTAGTCGTAGGTCGAGACCATGATCATGTCCCACAGGTGGCGGGCGCGGATGTGCCCGTACACCTTGCAGGCGACCATGCCGTCGTCGCGGCTGATGTAGTTCTGGCGGGTCGGCCAGTCGCGCCAGACGACCTGTGCGGCGTCGGCAAGGTCGATGTCGCCGATTTCCTTCTCGTTGATCGGGAACACCAGCGGCCAGTCGGCGTCCTTCTCCACCGCCTGCATGAAGCCGTCGGTGATCAGCAGCGAGAGGTTGAACTGGCGCAGGCGCCCGTCCTCGCGCTTGGCGCGGATGAAGTCCTTCACGTCGGGATGGCTGACGTCGAAGGTGCCCATCTGCGCGCCGCGGCGGCCGCCGGCCGACGAGACGGTGAAACACATCTTGTCGTAGATGTCCATGAACGACATCGGGCCGGAGGTGTAGGCGCCGGCGCCGGCGACGAACGCGCCCTTCGGACGCAGGGTCGAGAATTCGTAGCCGATGCCGCAGCCGGCCTTCAGGGTCAGGCCGGCCTCGTGGACCTTGTCCAGGATGCCGTCCATCGAGTCGCCGATGGTGCCGGAGACGGTGCAGTTGATCGTCGAGGTGGCCGGCTTGTGCTCCAGCGCGCCGGCATTGGAGGTGATGCGGCCGGCCGGGATCGCGCCGCGGCGCAGCGCCCACAGGAACCGGTCGTACCAGTACTTCTGCTTCTCGGCGGTCGGCTCGGCATCCGCAAGCGCACGCGCGACCCGCTGGTAGGTCGCGTCGATGTCGCCATCGACCGCCTCGCCCTGCTTGGTCTTGAGTCGATATTTCTTGTCCCAGATATCCCAGGATGCCGGCTGCATCGGAATATCCGGCGCGGCCCCCGCGCTGGCGACGGCCTCAAGACGCACTGTGCTCATCCACTCCCATCCTCGTCGTTGCGGTCGCGGTGCTGCCGCGGCCTGCGTTATGTGGTGCCTGACGCGGAGCCCCCATGCTCGACGCTGCGGCTGATTCTGTGACGCGACGCTCATCCGGTCGCATCGTGGCGCTCCAGCGCCGTTGGTGCTCGCCTGCCTCCTGCGGTTTCCGATCCGGCGACGCGTGGCCCCTGCGGAATTCCTGGTGCAGCGTGGAACAAGACCGTCCGTGAAACACCATCCGTAGGGCCTTCCGCCACTCCCACCCCAAGATGTAGTGGCGGCGCGGGTTGCCAAGCTACGCCCCCGGGCGGCCCAAGTCAACGACTTGACGACGCGCGGATCACGGGTTCCGGATGGCGGCCGGGTTCGCCCGACGTGTGGCCGGTCACGATTTCATCCGACGTTTAAGCCGCGCCCGGGAGACTCCTCCGGCGCATGGCCCGGGACCGCGAGGCCGGGTCGCCGACCCGGTCCACCCGGGACCTCCGGCCCTTGATTCGCCCCGACCCTGCCGCGATCTTCGGCCGTCCCGCCGCCGGATCGCGCCGGCCCCTTCCCCACCGTTTCCCGCCGCCCCGATGACCGCCGACCGCCCCCGTCGCTCCAAAGCCCCGCTGTTGCTCGCCCTGACCGCCGCCGCGACGTTCGGGGGCTTCGCCGCCACCTGGGTGCGCGAAACCCTGCAGACCCCGGCCCAGGCCGCGCCGCCGGCGACAGTGCCCATGGTCGCGGCGCTGCCGACCGCGGTCGACGGCCAGGCCCTGCCCTCGCTGGCGCCGATGCTGCAGCGGGTGACCCCGGCGGTGGTCAGCGTGCACACCAAGCAGCGGGTGCGGGTGAACACCCCGTTCGGCGACGACCCGATGTTTCGGCGGATCTTCGGCATCCCCGAGGAGCGGATCGCGGAATCGCTGGGTTCGGGCGTGATCGTCGACGCCCGCCGCGGCCTGGTGCTGACCAATCATCACGTGATCGAAGGCGCCGACGACGTGTCGGTGACCCTGGACGACGGGCGCACGCTGCAGGCCGAATTCGTCGGCTCCGACCCCGACACCGACGTGGCACTGATGCGGATTCCGGCGGAAAAACTCACCGCGCTGACCCTGGCCGACTCCGATCGCCTGCGGGTCGGCGATTTCGTGGTCGCGGTCGGCAACCCCTTCGGCGTCGGCCAGACCGTCACTTCGGGCATCGTCTCGGCGGTGGGCCGCAAGGGCCTGCCGGGGCTGGGCTTCCAGAACCTGATCCAGACCGACGCCTCGATCAACCCCGGCAACTCCGGCGGCGCGCTGGTGAACCTGCGCGGCGAGCTGGTCGGCATCAACACCGCCAGCTTCAACCCGCGCGGCAGCATGGCCGGCAACATCGGCCTGGGCTTCGCGATCCCCAGCAATCTGGGCCGCAACATCATGGAGCAGCTGCTCGCCAACAACGGCGTGGTCCGCCGCGGCGCGCTGGGCATCGACAGCCAGACGGTCGACGCGCGGATCGCCCAGGGCCTGGGCCTGGCCGAAGCGCGCGGCGCGGTGGTGACCCGGGTGCATCCGGGCTCCTCGGCCGCCGCCGCCGGGCTGCGGGTGGGCGACGTGATCCTCGCCGCCAACGGCGAGCGCATCGACGACAGCGCCGCACTGCGCAATTTCCAGGGCCTGCAGCCGGTGAACAGCCGGGTGACCCTGGACGTGCGCCGCGATGGCCGGCCGCTGAGCATCGCCGCGGTGCTGCGCGAACAGCCGCGCGAGATCGACGGCGCCGCGCTCGATCCGCGACTGACCGGCGCGACCCTGGCCGAGGTGCCGGAGTCGCTGCGCCGCCAGGGTCTGACCGGCGTGCTGGTCGAGGAGGTCGTGCGCGGCAGCCGCGCCGCGCGCAACGGTCTGCGCAAGGGCGACGTGATCCGCGAGGCCACGGTCGGCGAATTCGCCGATCTGGCCGGCTTCCGCGCGAATTTCGCCGAACCGCAGCCGAACCTGGTGCTGCGGATCTGGCGCAACGGCGGGATCGGCGACCTCCCGATGCGCTGACCGCGCACGACCACTCTTCCTGCCCGGCGCAGGTGCGCGGCCGCATTCGCGCACCCGCGCACGGACGGACGGCAGCCCCCGCCTATAATCGCCCCGTGAACTTTCCCGTCCGCGCCATCACCCTCGACCTCGACGACACGCTCTGGCCGTTCGCGCCGATCGGCGCGCGGATCGAGCGCACCCTCGACGACTGGCTGCGCACGCACAGCCCGCGCACCGCCGAGCGCTTCCCGGTCGAACGCATGCGCGCGCTGCGCGAATGGGTGTTCGCCGGACATCCGCAGCTGCTGCACGACATGAGCGCGCTGCGACGGCTCACCCTCGAATACGCCTTCCGCGAAAGCGGCGAGGATCCGGCGCTGGTCGAGCCCGCCTACGAAGCCTTCTACGCTGAGCGCAATCGCGTCGAGTATTACCCCGACGCGCTGGCCGCGCTGGAGCGGATCAGCGCGCGGGTGCCGGTGCTGGCGCTGAGCAACGGCAACGCCGACCTGCAGCGGATCGGCATCGCCCATCTGTTCGCCGGCGAACTGTGCGCG
>JBIJBH010000214.1:0-6501 GCA_044345315.1 Lysobacteraceae bacterium | reverse complement strand
CGAAGAGGCCATCGTCGCCCATGTTGGGCAGGCTCTTCTGGAAGTTGGTCATGCTGCGCAGGTGCATCGGCGTGTCGAGCATGTTCTCGACCGCGCGGAAGATGTCCTCCTCGTCGCGCGAGGTGTAGTCGCGCTTGCCGGCCAGCACCTTGATCAGGTCGGCGAGGAACTGGACGTTGGCCTCGTTGCGCTCGCACTGGAACGGATTGAAGCCGGTCGACTGGCCGTTCTCGAGCGCCAGGTAATTGCCGCCGCAGGCGCGGACGAAGATCTCGGCGCCGCGGTCCTTGTCGAAGAAGAAGATCGTCGGCGAGGGGTTGTACTTCTGGACCTGACTGAGCAGGAAGTTGATCAGCGCGGTCTTGCCGGTACCGGACTTGCCGATGACCATCGTGTTGGCGATCGCCTTCTCGCCCAGCGAATTCTCGGCCGGATGGGTGGCGTGGAAATTGAAGTAGTAGGGCTGGCCGTTGGTCGTCTGCAGGGTGGTGACGCACTGTCCCCACGGGTTGTTGTCGCGCTTGCCGGAAGCGAAGTTGTGCAGCGGCGACAGGCCGAGGAAGTTGAGCGAGCTGACGTTGGCGATGCGGCTGCGGTATTTCCAGTTGGTCGGCAACTGCGAATAGAAGGACGAGGCGACGGCCAGATCTTCCTTCGCGGACACGAAGCCGGCGTTGGACAGCTCGGCGCGGGTCGAGGCGACGCGCTGGGCGAGGGCTTCCTGGCTCTCGGCGTAGATCACCATGATGAAGTGATATTCGCCGAGCACGAAGTTGCCGGAGGACAACTGGTCCATCGCGTGATCGAGTTCGACGATCTG
Source organism: Lysobacteraceae bacterium (assembly GCA_044345315.1). Taxonomy (GTDB): domain Bacteria; phylum Pseudomonadota; class Gammaproteobacteria; order Xanthomonadales; family Xanthomonadaceae; genus Lysobacter_I. Next base: position 5,681 of record JBIJBH010000214.1, on the reverse strand, counting down.
GCTGACCGCCTTGTCGCCGGAGGAGATCATCCTGCCCTTGGTGCGATCGAGTACCTGCAGCGCGTCCTGACGGCCCATCGGGCTGAAGGAGTGGGTCACGACGTACTCGAAATCGAGGTACTTGAGCCCGTTCAGGATGCCCGGGTAGGTGCCGTCGACGTATTCCTTGACGTTGAGGATCGCGCCGTAGTGATTGGCGCCGTTGGGCGTGGTGACGACGAAGTCGCCGCTCTTGGAGGAGAACATGTGCCGGCTGACCGGCAGGAAGTTGTAGATCGGGGCGTGCAGAACCGGGACCGGCTCTTCGATCCGATTCAGCACATAACCCAGGAATTCGAGAACCTCGGAGAAGACAACGCCGTTGGCGCCTTCGTACATGCCGAGCCGGTAGGGCGAGTAGTCCTTGATGACCGCCTCGACGTTGCCCGCCAGCTCATGCAGCTTGGCGATGCACTGCTCTTCCTCGGCCTTGAGCTTGGCGTGGTCGGCAGTCTTCTCGACCAGCCGTTTGCCGGCGACCACCGGGCGGTAGATCATGGTCAGATACAGATCGTTCTGCATGATCTTCTGCGAGGAGAGCGCGCTGTAATACGCGTCGGACATCTCCTGGTTGAAGCGCTGCCGGAACTGGCTCTTGACGTTGACCTTGCGGCGACGCCGGATGTCGTGGACCCAGAAGGCCACATTGGTGAAGTCCGGGGCGCGCAGCGACTGCAGCAGGCGGTTGAAGGTGTTGTGGCGATGCTCGATCTCCCACTCCTCGCGACCGACGAACGGCAGCCCTTCCAGGTGCCAGGACACCATGTAGTCGCCGTCGCGGGTCTTGATGACCGTCGCGTGCACATGCGAGGAGAAGGGGACGAATTCGCTGATCGAGGTGTCTGGATTGAACATGCGTCTGGATCGGGACCGGGTTATGTCGTTGCAACGGTACCGCAATACGGTATCGCCGTGGGAGACGGGCGCCGGGCGCCCGCCGCTTTCACAACACCGTCCAGAGGCGATCCGGTCGACGACCGGCACGCCGGATTCCGCCGGCTCGGCCCCTGACGATCGTCTCCCCCCGCCCGCGCGAGCGGGCAGCCGGAGACGGCTGGATCAATGACCGCGCACGCCCTGGCGGGCGGGCTTGGCCGGTCCGGTCATCTTGCCGCTGAGGATGAACGGACCCTTCAAATTGCGCGACGCACCCGGCTGTCGGTCGCGGTAGGCGTTGGGCGAGAACACCCACATGCCGCCGTGGTCCCTGACGTTGCGGGCGCGCAGCTTGAACATCAGGTTCAGGCCGAGCAGGCGGAAGATCATCTCATCGCGCCGGGCCATCTGCCGCATGATTCCGATGACGATCGGGATCGACAGCAACCACCAGATGTTGATGTAAAAGGCCGACAACAGCCCGCCGCCGGCACCGATGAAGAAGGGCAGATAGGGCACGCCCAGGAACATGGCGGGACGGGTGCAGCCGCGGAAAAGGACATTCTTGTGCATCGTGATCCGATAACGCGTGTCGTGGCTTGGGAAGACCAGCCGGTGGCGACGGGTCGCCCCGGGTATGCGGCGAAGTGCCGGACAGCCGGCACCCCCGAAACTCGGTCTCCGCCGACCCGGATCCGACTGGGGACCCGGATCGGCGGAGGGCCGGATGGATCAGATCAGCAGCAGTTCCGGGTTCGAGATCACCAGCGAAGCGGCAGCGGCGGTGCAGTCGTCTTCGGCGGTGGCGCCATCACCCAGCAGCAGCATGCCGGCGATCTGGCTGGCGGCACCGATGAGCAGGCCGCCGATCAGGATCGGAGCCACGTCGGAGATGCGCTTGTGGGCGAAGGCGATCTGGTAACCGGCGATGATCACCGCGATGGTCACGATCGCGACCGAGGCCATGTTGAGCAGGCCGCGGATGTCGTCGAAGAAGCCGCAGACGCGAGCGTCGGCGCCTTCGAAGGTCTGCGCGAACAGGACGTTCGGCACGGCCAGGACGGCCACGAACAGCAGGGCCATCATCAGCGACGAGATGTTGGTGTTGGTCTGACGGCGGGGCGCTTTCATCATCAAATCTCCATTGCGTTGTGGTGAGGGTGGAACATTGGCGGGGGGATATCCCGCGTCGGGCCGGCGGGCCGTGGCGGGTCAGAACACGAAGGCATCGTCCTCGCTCGCTTCGCTTGCGACGAAAGCCTTGTCGGGGCCCTTCGCACCGCGCCGATTGGCAGGAGCGGGCGACTGGGCCGGTTCGGGGGTGGCGGACCGGGCGGTCTCGGCCGATGCGGTGCCGAACGGAACGGCCCGACCGACCGGTACCGCCTCACCGACCGGAACCGCGCGACCGATCGGCGGCAGCCCGGCGGGCGGCGCGGCGACCGCGGCGACCTGGGCCGACGGCTGCGGCACGGGAACTTCGGGAGCCGGCTCGGACACGATCGGTTCGACCCGCGAGATCGGCACGACGCGGGCGTCGCGGGCGCGCTCGGCGCGGCTTTTCGGAGCCTGCGGAGCGGCGATCGCGGCGGCCGGCAGGGTCACGCCGGCGGTGACCGCAGGCGCTTCGGGCACCTGGGCGGAAGTGTCCGCCCCGCCGGAGGCGAACAGCGGATGACGACTGACCGGGACGGTCCGGCGCGCGTTGCGGCCGACGACCTCGATCGCCGGGGCCTGGGGGCCGTCCTCGACGCCGCGCCCCTGACGCAGCGAGGCATAGATCTTCTGGACGTAACCGTGCCGGAACCCGGTCGAGAAATTGCCGGAGTAGTAGCAACTGAAGGACTTGCCCCAGTCGCCGTTGGCGCGGTGGTAGCACTCGGCAAGGATCTTGGAGCCGGCGGTCAGGTTGGCGCAGGGCTCGAAGGCTTCCTCATAGGAATCCAGACCGTACTTGTGGAGGTTGTAGCGATTGACCTGGGCCAAGCCGATTGAGAAGTTGAAACCGCGGCTCTCGAGCATCCGCACCGTGGCCAGGGCCTCGGGCAGATTGCGCGGCTGGCGGACCAGGCGGCCGCCGACGACACCGATGGCGTAGGGGTTGAACGAGGACTCGACCCGCACCACGTGATGCATCACTTCGGCGGGGACCGACAGTCCCTGACATCCCATCAATTCGAGACCCGGCAGCAAGGCTGCGCCCTCCCGTTGGTGGCTGCGTCCGTCGTGCAGCGGTTGTGGATTGCGATGCAGGGCATCCCCTGTCCTCCATGTAGCCCGGGTTCATCCTCCACAGGGCGGATTCTGCTGTCAACGAATCAATACGGGGCAGAATAGCCCAAAAGGCGGTAACCGTCTCAGAATTTCGGCACCGAGAGCTTTTCGAGAGTGTTCCGGGAGATGTTCCCGGCCGGTTTCGCGTGCGGACTGATGACCGCGCGAGCGGATCACGTAAGATCGTGGCCCTCGACAGGGGAAGGTCGCATGGGTCCATCGCGCAAAACCGTTGCAACTGAAACGATCGACTCGTTCGTATCCCGTCCAACTGTCCCGTCGCTGCGGCGCATCGCCATCCGCCTTCGCTCCCGCTGCGCGGGGCGGCCAGGCGTGATGGCCGCCGCAGTCTCCCGCTGTTCCGCCCTTCCCCGCCTTCGGATCCACCGAATCGTCGCAGGACGCCCGTCGTGAGCCAGAACTCCAACGTCAAAGCCAAAGTCATCTTCCTCGGCGTGCTGCTGGTGGCCGCCGTCGCCGCCGGCCTCTATCTCTCCGGTTACATCGTGCTGATGCGCCTCGATCTGCCGCAACGGCCGCCCCTGGCCTGGGACACGTGGCTCAATTACTGGAAGGTCGTCGATCAGCCGCAAGTCAAGCCTTACGCCCAGACGATCAAGACCAGCGGCGCGTTCGGCTTCGGCCTGCCGGTCGGGGGTTGGCTGGTGCTGGGGATCATGGCCCTGATCCCCCGCCAGCGCGCGCTGCACGGCGACGCCCGCTTCGCGACCGGCGGCGACCTCGCCGAGAAGGGTTTCTTCAAGCCGCACAAGAATGGCGTCGTGGTCGGCAAGTTCGGCGGCAAGATCCTGCGCCTGGGCGGCCAGCAGTTCATCATCCTGGCCGCGCCCACCCGCTCGGGCAAGGGCGTGGGCGTGGTGATCCCGAACCTGCTCGACTACCAGGAATCGATGGTGGTGCTGGACATCAAACAGGAGAACTTCGACCTGACCAGCGGCTGGCGGGCCAGCGTGGGTCACGAGATCTACCTGTTCAACCCCTTCGCCGAGGACCGGCGCAGCCACCGCTGGAACCCGCTGACCTACGTCTCCAACGACCCCGCCTTCCGGGTGTCCGACCTGATGAGCATCGCGGCGATGCTCTATCCGGACGGCGCCGAGGACCAGAAGTTCTGGGTCAGCCAGGCGCGCAACGCGTTCATGGCCTTCGCCCTGTACCTGTTCGAGAAATTCGACGACGACGAGAAGATCGGCTTCCCCTTCGCCAAGCCGCCGACCCTCGGCGCGATCTACCGGCTGTCCTCGGGCGACGGCAAGAGCGAACTCAAGCCGTTCCTGAAGGATCTGGCCCAGCGTCCGTTCCTCAGCAGCCACGCCAAGACTGCCTTCTCCGGCCTGCTGTCGCAGGCCGACGAGACCTTCGCCTCGATCCTCGGCACCTTCAAGGAGCCGCTGAACGCCTGGATCAACCCGATCCTCGATGCGGTCACCAGCGCCGACGACTTCCTGCTGACCGACGTGCGCAAGCGCAAGATGACGATCTACATCGGCATCCAGCCGAACAAGCTGGCCGAGAGCCGGCTGATCATCAACCTGTTCTTCAGCCAGCTCATCAACCTCAATACGAAGGAGCTGCCGCAGAACAACAAGGAGCTGAAGCATCAGGTCCTGCTGTTGATGGACGAGTTCACCTCGATCGGCAAGGTCGACATCATCTCCACCGCGGTCTCCTACATGGCCGGCTACAACGTGCGCCTGCTGCCGATCATCCAGAGCATGTCGCAGCTCGACGCCGCCTACGGCAAGGACCTGTCGCGGACGATGATCACCAACCACGCGCTGCAGATCGTCTACGCGCCTCGCGAGCAGCAGGACGCCAACGACTACTCGGAGATGCTCGGCTACACCACGGTGCGCAAGGACAGCTTCACCCGCGGCCGCGAGTTCAGCCGCAGCGAGTCCGAGGAACGGCGCGCGCTGCTGCTGCCGCAGGAGCTGAAGGCGATCGGTTTCGACAAGGAAATCTTCTTCTACGAAGGCATTCCGCACCCGGTGATGTGCGACAAGATCAAGTATTTCCAGGACAAGTACTTCACAGAGCGGCTGCTGCCGGCGGTGAAGGTCGATGCGCTGGAGATCAAGGCCTGATCATCCGGGCCTGATCATCCAGGGTTCTGATCATCAAGGTCTGAGACCCATGGCGTCGGCGCCCGGGCGGGCGCCGACCGGCTATGATCGCGGGATCGCCCTCCGGGAGTTCCGCCATGCATCGTGTTTCGTCCGCCGCGCTCGCGCCTGCCGCCCTCGCCCTGGCCTGTTTCGCTGCCCTGCCCGCCTTCGCGGCGGATACCGCATTGCAATGCGAACGGGTGTTCGACAGCCGCGCCGGGAAGATGCTCGGCGCACACACGATCGTGGTCCGCGCGGGTCGGATCGCCGAGCTGCAGCCGGGGCACACCGCGCCCGCGGGCGCCCGCACGATCGATCTGGGCGGCCATACCTGCACCGCGGGCTGGACCGATCTGCACGTGC
>JBIJBH010000213.1:0-6503 GCA_044345315.1 Lysobacteraceae bacterium | reverse complement strand
CCAGTTCGGCCATGGCGGCCGGGTCGAGATCGTGCGCGACCAGCGCGTCCTCGGCGTCGACGCCGTCACGCGCTTCCAGCGAGGCCGCCTGCGCGGCGAACCGGTCCCGCAGCGTTTCCAGTTCGGCGGCCACCGCGGCCGGCAGCGCCGCGGCGCGGCGCCAGCCGTCGAGCAGCGCGAACACCGGGCGGATCGCGCCGGCGTCGGCGCGCATCGCCCGGTGCAGCAGGGCCACGCCTTCGACATCGCCGGCGTCGACCCGCAGCGCGCCGGCGCGGAACAGCGCGGTCGCATCGTCCGGCGCCAGCGCCAGCACCCGGCCGTAATCGCGCAGCGCATCGCGCTCCGGACGCAGGCGCTCGATCAATTGCGCGTATTCCAGCGCCTGCGCGGCCTTGTCCGGTCCGGCGCTGTCCGGTCCGGCGTCGTGCCCACGCCCCTGCTCGTCGCGCTCCAGCGCCTCCAGGCGCGCACGGTCGGGCGCGGCTTCGGCGTGACGCTCGCTCCAGACCTTGCGCACCTCCTCGCGCCAGGCGGTGTCCAGCGCGCGTTCGATCCGGCCCAGCGCCGCGGGCTCGAACCACGTCGCCGCGATCTCGCCCTGCGCACGCAGCGCGGCGGAGGCGCCGAAGGCGGCGACCCGCTGCGGCAGGGTCGGATGGGTGTCCTCGATGTCGATCTCGCGCTCGGTCGCCACCAGCACCCGCAGCGGATCCGGCGGCGGCGCCTCGGCCAGCCAGCGCGCGATCTCGGTACAGATCGACAGCGGCGGCTGCGGCTGGGCGCGCATCCGCGCTTCCATCGGTGCCCAGCAGCGGCGCTGCAGCCAGTCGGCGGCGTGTTCCAGCCGAATCAGCGCCGAAATCTGCGCCTCGGCGCCGGCCAGCTGCGCCGAGACCGCGTCGGCCGCATATTCGTCCTCGCGCGCCAGCACGAAACTCCAGGCGTCGAAATGCGGCAGGTACCAGCGGAAGAACGGCCGCAGCACGATGAAGGAGAGGCCGTGGCCCATCCGCGCCATCGCCTCGGCCACGCCGGACCAGCCGCGCCGCAGCCGGTAGACCCAGGCCGACAGCCGCCCGTGACCGCCGCGGAAATGCCCGAATTCGTGCGCGATCACCGCCGCCAGTTCGTCGCGATCGAGCAACCGCAGCAGCGGCAGGCCGAGCACCAGATCGTGGCGTTCGCCGAGCAGGCCCAGCGCCCGCGGCCGGCTGGAGGCGGCGGCGTTGAGCGAGTCGTCGATCACCACCCCGGCCAGCGGCGGCACGCCCGCCTCCACACGCAGGCGCTCGATCAGCGCATGCAGCTCCGGCGCCTCTTCCGGCTGCAGGCGATGGCCCGCGGGCGGGTCGATCGGCAGCCACAGCGCGCGCAGCAGCAGCACCGAGAACGCCACCTGCCCGGTCAGGAAGACATAGACCATCGGATCGACCGCGCCCTCCGCCCGCAGCAGCGCGACCACGATCAGCACCAGCGGCGCCAGCGCCAGCAGCACCACCAGACCGAGCATCGCGAAGCCGAGCCAGGCCAGCAGCACCACCCGGGTGCGGTACGCCGCCGGCGCGCGGCGCGCCTCGTCCTGCAGGCGCTGGATCAGCGCCTGTCGGCGGCGTTGGGCGGCGGTCTGGGCCATGCGGATACTCCGGAAGAGGCGTTCGGCGGATCGCGGGCACGATCCCTGCGGGCACGATCCCTGCAGACACGATCCCGCGGGTCACGATCCTAACGGATGACGGGCATCCGCCCTGCAACGGATCGGCCCGCACCGCTCCGGTACAATGCCGCCCCCTCCCTGCCCCCGGGCGCCGCCGCGATGACCGAGACCACCTGGCACTACGAGAACTTCGAGCCCGCCGGCTCGGCGATCGGCTACCGCATCACCCGCAAGCTCGACGAAGTGCAGTCGCCGTTCCAGAAGATCGAGATCTTCGAGAGCACCGACTGGGGCAACCTGATGTTGATTGACGGCGCGATGATGCTCACCGCGCGCGACAACTTCCTGTATCACGAGATGATGTCGCACCCGGCGCTGTTCACCCACTCCGATCCGAAGCGGGTCGTCATCATCGGCGGCGGCGACTGCGGCACCCTGCGCGAAGTGCTCAAGCACCCGGGCGTCGAAAAGGCCGTGCAGTGCGACATCGACGAACAGGTCACGCGCATGGCCGAGAAGTGGTTCCCGGAACTGTGCGACAGCAACCACGACCCGCGCGCGGAACTGCTGTTCGACGACGGCATCGCCTACATGGCGAACTGCGCCCCGGGCAGCGTCGACATCGTGATCGTCGACTCGACCGACCCGGTCGGCCCGGCCGAGGGCCTGTTCAACAAGGCCTTCTATGAAAGCTGCTTCCGCGCGCTGAAGGACGACGGCATCCTCGTCCAGCAGTCGGAATCGCCGCTGGTCCTGCTCGATCTGATCAAGGAAATGCGCGGCGAAATGGGCAAGGCCGGGTTCACCACCTTCAAGACCCTGCCCTTCCCGCAGCCGTGCTACCCGACCGGCTGGTGGAGCTGCACCCTCGCCCGCAAGTGCGGCGGTTTCGAGTTCCGCGAGGCCGACGCCGACGCGCGCACGTTCGCGACGAAGTACTACAGCGCCGGCATCCACCGCGGCGCCCTGGTCTCGCCGCCGTTCGTGGCCGAAGCGCTGGGCGAGTGATCCGCCGCGCAGCGGGTTGAGTCCCCGGCGCGACCCGCCGCTGCAGTTCGCGGTCAGGGACCGAGCCTTTTCCGTCTCCGTACCTGCGATTTCCCCGCACCGCGCCGCTGCGGCCGGGGACGCGGGGGATCATTCGGCAGTCGCATTCACGACGAAATCGCGACCCAGCCGATCCTGTACGTCCGACACCCGACGGCGGGCGATCGGCAACCGACGCCCGTCGCGCAATTCGCAGTGCCAGCCGTGCCGGGAACGATAGACGCGCCGCACATGGGCCAGCGAGACCCAGTGCGAACGATGCACGCGCAAACCGACGGCACCCATTTCGATCTCCAACTGGCTCAGACGCCCCAGCAATGTGGCCCGACCTCTGGTGGTGACCACTTCCAGATAGTGCAGCTCCGCGCTGGCCGATACGAGGTCCGAGCCGATCGCAGGCGGCAGACGGTCGAGGATGCCGGGAGCATCGGGGCCATGCCCGGCATCGAGGTCTGCCACCATCTCGCGATCCGGCGCGGGGTCGGACCGATCATCGGCCACGACTGAGGCGACAAGATCGCGGCCAACGTTGCTGCGAGACGATGCGTCTGCGTGGTCGCGATCCAGCCTGTCCGGGGCCGGCCCGCGATGGTCGGCGGCAGGGCCCGGCTCCGCGTCGAGTCGGACCACGGCTTCGGACCGGCGCGCGGCGATCAGCGGCCCCGCGTTGAGCAGGAACCAGCTCAGCAGATAGCTCGGCGCCAGCTGCAGGAACTCGGCGGCATGCGGCCGCAGTCCGCCGCTGGCCGCCCAACGATCCAGCGCGTCGTCATCGTCGGCACCCGATTGCGGCAGCCAGGCATCGAACCACAGGGCCACCGGCGCGAACGACAGGGCGCCCAGCAGGCCGGTCAGCAACAGGAACGCCGGCAAGGGCAGCGCGCACAGACGCGGGCTGCGCCCGCACAGATTCGCGCCGAGCAACGCCAGCGACAGGCCGGTTCCGATATGCAGCCCCCAGTGCAGCCAGGCCTGCCAGAACGGCAACGTGGCGGTATTGGACGTGCCGAGCGTCGCGAACAACAGCGAAAGACCGAAGGTCAGTGCGATGGCAGGAACCAGGGGATGCGACATCGACAGGGACATGACCTCGGATCGTTCCTGACCGGACGCAGGCAATAGGTTCGCTGAAGTCTACGCCGGGCCGGCCGGCTCGGATGCAACCGTGCCGCGGATGCGACATGGGCGCCGTTCGTGCATTTTCCGGACCGCTGATTCGGCGGATGCGCGCAAGTCGATGCCGCCTGCCTAGAGTTCCCGACGCGGGATCTTCCCGCCCTCATCCCCACTCGAACGGAGCCCCACATGCCAGCCACCCATGCGCCTCATCGCCTCGCACTCGCCGTCGTACTCTCCCTCGTCGCCGTGCCCTGCCTGGCCGAGGATCCCGGGGCCTATGTCACCCTGACCGCCGGCCTGACCGGCCAGCGCGATCAGACCCTGGACTTCCGCAGCGCCGGCAGCAGCGCCCGCGGCGATGCCGGCTTCGACAGCGGCTTCCTCGGCGGCGGCGCCGTCGGCTACCGTTTCGGGAATGGCTGGCGGGTGGAAGGCGAATTCACCTATCAGACCGTCGATCACGACGGCCGGACGTTCGCAGCCGTCGGCCCCTCCGGCGCCGGAAACTACGCATCGACCTCGGTGGCGATCAACGGCCTGTACGAATTCGACCTCCTCGGCAGCGCGCGCGCCCGCACCTATGTCGGCGCCGGGCTGGTCTATCTGACCGAAGTCGACATCGACTTCGAGCAGGGCTCGACCGAACGATCCTTCAGCGGCAACGGCAACGGGGTGCAACTGCTGGCCGGCGCCCGTTACGACCTCGGCGAACGGTGGTTCCTGGATGCCGGCTTGCGCTATCTGGCGGCCTCCGGTCTCGACCTCGAAGAAGAATCCGGAGGCTCCGGCCGGATCGAAGCGGACTATGCGCCGTGGGCGGCGACGATCGGCGTCGGCTGGCGGTTCTGAGACCGCTGGCGGTTCCGGGACATCCGGATCGGTACGATCGATCGCGCCGCTGCGCATCGGGACGCCGCGAACCCCGGGCGCATTCGACTCGGGGTTCGCTTGGCCGGTGCTTCGACGTCCGCTCCCAGCGCGCCGGCGAGAAGCCTGCTCCGCTACCTTCGCCGGACAGCGAAAACAGCCCCTCGCCCAGCGGAAAACGGCGGTCGTCCGTTGTAATATCCGGCCTGTTTCTTAGCGCTATGGCGCGCAGAACACCCGGCGCCATCCCGTCAAAGGCCCGACCATCCCCCCGACTCTGTGGCGACATCAGCACGTCCAGCGAGCATCGACCGTCTCAACATCGCGCTGATCGTGGCGTCGGCGCTGCTGGCCCTGCGCTGGCCGTTCGAGACCCTGCTGCTGGCCTACGCGGTGCTCGGCCCGCTGCACTACCTCACCGAAATCTCCTGGCTGCACGACCGGAACTATTTCCTGCCGCGGCGGCGCGACGTGTGGCCGCTGATGATCGGCGGTCTGGTGTTGATCGTCGCCGTCGGTCTGGTCGCGAACGCCGACAAGAGCGCACTGCGCAGCGCGATCGAGAACGGCGCGCTGTTCGTGCTGTTCGGTTTCGCGCTGGTGCTGGTGCTGACGCCGACGTGGTGGAAACGGCTGCTGGCGCTCGCCGCGCTGGCGCCGGCCTGCTACTGGCTGGCGCGCGAAGCGCAGTTCGCGGATTCGCTGGCCGGCTATCTGCCGACGATCGTCCATGTCTACGTGTTCACCGGGCTGTTCATGCTGCTGGGCTGGCTGCGCCGTCCCGGCGCCGACAGCGCAGGCGCGCTCGCGGCCTATCTGCTGTGCCCGCCGCTGCTGCTGCTCACGCCCGTCGACTGGAGCGCCACCGCCTCGGGCTGGGCCGAGACCGCGTTCGTCGGCACGCTCTCCAGCATCAACGACCTGATCCTCGGCGACGCCGGCTACGCGATCGACCGCGAACAGCTCACGACCCACCCGGCCAGCGTGCTGGTGACCCGGGTGCTGGCGCTGGCCTATCTCTACCACTACCTCAACTGGTTCTCGAAAGTCGAACTGATCGGCTGGGCCCGGGTTTCGCAGACGCGCGGCGCGATCATCGTCGCGCTCTGGGTGTTCGCGGTCGGCTTCTACTTCCTCGATTACGCCCTCGGCTTCATGCTGCTGCTGATCCTCAGCTTCATGCATGTGGTGCTGGAGTTCCCGCTCAACCACCGCTCGTTCCGCGAGATCGGCGGACTGCTGCGCGCGCGCATCGCGGTCGTCGCAGGTCGCTCCGCATCGGCCTGAGGCCGACGCTCACAGCGCATCGGCATCCATTTCGCCGGTGCGGATCCGCACCGCGCGCTCCAGGTCCCAGACGAAGATCTTGCCATCACCAATTTTGCCGGTGCCGGCGGATTTCATGATCGCCTCGACCACCGCATCGACGCGATCGTCGGTCACGGCCACTTCGAGTTTGATCTTGGGCAGGAAATCGACCACGTACTCGGCGCCGCGATACAGCTCGGTATGGCCCTTCTGGCGGCCGAAGCCCTTGACCTCGGTGGCGGTGATGCCGGCCACGCCGGCCTCGGCCAGCGCTTCGCGGACATCGTCGAGTTTGAACGGCTTGATGATCGCCATGACCATCTTCATCGGCGGGCTCCGGGCGGCGGTGGGTCGTGTTCGAGATGGCAGAGCATACCGCGCGAGCAGAGAATTCCGATTCGATCGGCGGCATGTGTTTTCGCCGAGCCTCATACCGTCCCGGTTGCTCGCCGAGCCGCCTGTCTCCCTCTCCTTCAAGGGGAGGGCTGGGGTGGGGATGGGTTGA
>JBIJBH010000212.1:0-6525 GCA_044345315.1 Lysobacteraceae bacterium | reverse complement strand
AGCGCGCGGCGCGCGTCGGCGAGGGTGAGTTCGCCGTCGAGCCCCGCGCGCGCGGTCTCGGCTTCGAGACCGGCCAGCGCGGCTTCTTCCTGCGCCAGACGGCTGCGCAGTTCGGGGCTGTCGATCTCGGCCAGCGCCTGGCCGCGTTTCACCGCATCGCCGGCGACCACGTTCAGATTCAGGGTGCCGGCGGCGATCGCGTACAGGGTCGGGCTGTTGGCCGAGATCACCCGGCCGTCGGCGGAGAGATCGCGGACGAGATCGCCGCGGGTCACCTCTGCGATGCGCAGGCGCTCGCCGTCGATCGAGCGGCTTCCGCCGCTCCAGGCGGACAGCGTGGCCGCGATCGCCGCGACGAGGCCGATCGCCAGCGCGGCGGCGATCCACCAGCGCCGGCGCGACGCCGAAGACGCGGTGGCGAGGGGACGGTCCTGGGCGGAGGTATCGCGGATGCTCATGCGCGGAGGATTCGTGATCGGTGGGAGGAGGATTCAGTGGACGCGGAAGAGCGTCGGCGCGGGGTTCGCGACATAGGCCGTCGATGCCCGGCGCGGCCGATGCAGCGCGGCGGCGTTGGCCGGCGGCACGAAGGCGAAACGGTGCAGCGACGGCAGCGCGCGCGGAATGGCGTCGGTCAATTCCTCGGCGGACCAGTGCGGCGCGAAAGACGGGAAGGGAGCGGACACGTTCATGGCGGTTCTCCGGTGGAAGCGAGCCGGGGGAGGGAGGCTCGATGACATCTCAGCAAACCGCGTGCCAATCGTATGATTCTGTTTTCATTGGATTTTTCGGTGAACGTCCGGTGTCCGGACGGACGCCGGACGCGTCCGCGCGGACGCCGTCCGCGGCTTTCGCCGTTACACTTGGCGGGCCCGGTCCGGAGCCGATTCCACCCCGGTCACCACCCGCCAGTCAGCCGCGACGCCCGACGGTGTTCCGCGGCGTTCTTCATCCTGCAGAGGGCTTCCAACGTATGTGCGGCATAGTCGGCGCGATCGCGGATCGCGATGTGGTTCCGGTCCTGATCGAAGGCCTCAAGCGTCTCGAATACCGCGGTTATGATTCCGCCGGCATCGCCGTGGTCGATGGCGACGGCGGCGAAGCACACGATGTCCGTCGCGTGCGCCGCACCGGACGCGTCGCCGAAATGGAGAACGCGGCCGCGGCCGAAGGCTTCAGCGCGCGCCTCGGCATCGGCCACACCCGCTGGGCCACCCACGGCGGCGTCACCGAGACCAACGCCCATCCGCACATCAGCCACGGCGTCGCGCTGGTGCACAACGGCATCATCGAGAACCACGAGCAGCAGCGCGAACGCCTGCGCGCGCTCGGCTACGTCTTCGAGTCGCAGACCGACACCGAAGTCATCGCCCATCTGATCCATCACTACCTCACGAAAGGCGACGACCTGCTGCAGGCGCTGCAGCGCGCGGTCAAGGAACTGGAAGGCGCCTACGCGCTGGCCGTGGTCAGCCGCAAGGAGCCCGGACGCATGGTCTGCGCGCGCATGGGCTGCCCGCTGCTGATCGGGCTGGGCGAAGGCGAGAACTTCGTCGCCTCCGACGTGTCCGCGATCATCCAGGCCACGCGCAAGGTGATCTTCCTCGAAGAAGGCGATACCGCCGACGTGACCCGCGACGCGGTGCGCGTATTCGACGCCCGCGACGCCGAAGTGCGCCGCGACGTGCATGTCTCCGACGTGTCGCTGGCGTCGCTGGAACTCGGCCCGTACCGGCACTTCATGCAGAAGGAAATCCACGAACAGCCGCGCGCGATCGCCGACACCATCGAGGCGATCGTCGACCGCGGCGGCTTCGCACCGGAACTGTTCGGCGACGCGGCCGCGGACATCCTCGCCGACATCGACGCGCTGCAGATCCTCGCCTGCGGCACCAGCTATTACGCCGGCCTGACTGCGCGCTACTGGTTCGAGGCGATGACCGGGCTGCCGTGCAGCGTCGAGATCGCCAGCGAATACCGCTACCGCAAGGTCGTCGCCAATCCGCGCCAACTGGTGCTGACGATCTCGCAGTCGGGCGAAACCCTCGACACCATGGAAGCGCTGAAATACGCCAGATCGCTGGGCCACGACCGCACCCTGTCGATCTGCAACGTGCCCGAGAGCGCGATCCCGCGCGCCAGCCGGCTGGTGTTCTACACCCGCGCCGGCGCCGAAATCGGCGTCGCCTCGACCAAGGCCTTCACGACGCAGCTGGTCGCGCTGTTCGCGCTGTCGGCCACCGTCGCCAAGGTCCAGGGCAGGCTGTCCGCGGAACAGGAAGCCGAACTGATCGAGGCCCTGCGCCATCTGCCGGGAAGCGTGCAGCACGCGCTCAATCTCGAACCGCAGATCGCGGTGTGGTCGGAGCGCTTCGCGCCGAAACAGCACGCGCTGTTCCTCGGTCGCGGCATCCACTACCCCATTGCGCTCGAAGGCGCATTGAAGCTCAAGGAAATCTCCTACATCCACGCCGAGGCCTATCCCGCCGGCGAACTCAAGCATGGCCCGCTGGCGCTGGTCGACGCGCAGATGCCGGTGGTGGTGATCGCCCCCAACGACAGCCTGCTGGAGAAGGTGAAGTCCAACATCCAGGAAGTGCGCGCACGCGGCGGCGAGATGTACGTCTTCACCGACGCCGACAGCCACTTCACCGAATCCGAAGGCGTGCACGTCATCCGCACCCCGCGCCACGTCGGCGTGCTCTCGCCGATCGTGCACGCGATCCCGGTGCAACTGCTCGCCTACCACGCCGCCCTCGCGCGCGGCACCGATGTCGACAAACCGCGCAATCTGGCGAAGTCGGTGACGGTGGAGTAATCGCTCGCCCGTCGCTGCCGGAGCGCGGCGATGGGCGAGGTTGCGCAGGTTCCGTCCGGTGCGCGAGTCGCGTCATTTTCGTTGCGGAGTGCGAACTCCATCGCATCTGGCACTCGCGCCCGCCGCCTGCCAGCACGCAGTGTCCGGATTGGCTATGTTTTTCCCGCGACACAACGCGGGAGATCCATCATGTTCGAGGCATTCCGACAGGGGGCGCCGGCCGAGCTGTGGCAGGCGCTGGTGCGCGAGGCCGGCGAGCGGGCCGGTTGCGCGCTGGACGAGGACTGCGAGAGTTATCTGGTGTTCGTGCTGCTGCGGCATCAGCGCGAGCCGCGGTTCTTCGAGCGCGCGCAGGCGCTGGACTGGCTGCAGGCGCAGGCGCTGCCGGCGCGGGCGCGGGCCGAGGCGCTGCGCGATGTCGGCGACCGCTGTCTGCTGGTGGCCGGGCTGTATCCGGGTCTCGCCGAGCGCCGGCGGGTGAGCGCGGAGTATTTCGCCGATCTGGGCCGCAGCGCGTATCTCGGCGTCGCCGAGGCCAGCCGCGCCGCCTATGCGACGCTGTACGCGCAACTCGCCGCGATCTATCGCGATCTGGTGCGGACCCTCGGTGCGCTCGATCCGCAGCGCAAGCTGCCGCTGCCGGCGTACGCCGCCCGCCTGCACTGACGGCACCCGCGCGGCGCGGGCGCGTCTGCGGCATCATGCGCGGATGCGCAAGATCGTCCACATCGACATGGATGCGTTCTACGCATCGGTCGAGCAGCGCGACGACCCGTCGCTGCGCGGGCGGCCGGTGGTGGTCGCGTGGCGCGGTGCGCGCTCGGTGGTGTGCGCGGCGTCGTACGAGGCGCGGAAGTTCGGCGTGCGGTCCGCGATGCCGGCGCTGCGCGCGGAGCGGCTGTGTCCCGATGCGGTGTTCGTGCCGCCGGATTTCCCGCGCTACAAGTCGGTATCGCGGCAGGTGCGCGAGATCTTCGCCCGGCATACCGATCTGATCGAACCGCTGTCGCTGGACGAGGCCTATCTGGACGTGACCGCGCCGAAGGTCCTGCTGTCGAACGGCGATTTGCCCAGCGCGACCGCGATCGCGCAGACGATCCGCGCGCAGATCCGCGAGGAAACGCAGCTCACCGCCTCGGCGGGCGTGGCGCCGAACAAGTTCCTGGCCAAGATCGCCTCCGACTGGCGCAAGCCCGACGGGCTGTTCGTGATCCGCCCGGAGCAGGCTTTCGATTTCCTCACCCCGCTGCCGGTCGGGCGGATTCCCGGCGTGGGCAAGGTGATGCAGGAAAAACTCGCGGCGCTCGGCGTCGGCACGGTCGGCGAGCTGCGCACATTGGGCGAAGCGCGGCTGCAGCGCGAGTTCGGCAGCTTCGGCCTGCGTCTGCATGCGCTGGCGCAGGGCATCGACGCGCGTCCGGTCGAGCCCGATCAGCCGGTGCAGTCGATCTCCGCCGAAGACACCTTCGAACGCGATCTGCCCCTGGACGAACTGGAACCGATGATCCGCACGCTCGCGGAGAAAACCTGGAAGGCCGCGCGCAAGACCGAACGCATCGGCCGCACCGTGGTGCTCAAGCTGAAGACCGCGGACTTCCGCATCCTCACCCGCAGCCACACGCCGGAGATGCCGCCGGCGTCGCTGGAGGCGTTCACGACCATCGCGCTGTCGCTGCGCGAGCGGGTCGGCCTGCCGTCGCGCACGCGCTATCGGCTGGTCGGCGTGGGCCTGGCCGGGTTTCGAGATCGCGAGACGCTGCTGCCGCCGCAGCCGGAGCTGTTCGCGCCGGTGGATCGGGAGTCGGATCCGCTGTGAGTCAGCGCCCGCCGCGCCGGCCGCGTGAGACGCGGCGGGGCGTAGTCGGACGCGCCTTGGCCGGACGTGCTTCGGCAGGACGGATCGCGGCCGGTGTCCGGCTCGTCGTCGTTTCCGCTGCAGCTGCTTTCGCTGCAGTTTTTTTCGCCGCCGGCTTCTTCGCCGCGGGCTTTTTCGCAGCGGTCGTCTTCGCCGGCGTTCTGCCGCGCCCGCGACCGGGCTTCGCATCGGCCACCCGCGCGACCGCGCCTGCGGCGTCGATCCGCCCATAGCCGTATTGCAGCGAATGACCGTCGGCGCCGTAGGCCGAGGCCGGGCCGATCTTCACCGCGGTGTCGGCCAGAACCTGCTGCACCTGGTCGCGGGTCAGCGCGGGATCGACCGACAGCAGCAGCGCGCACAGCCCGGCGACCAGCGGCGTGGCCGACGAGGTGCCGCCGAAATCGTTGCAGTACAGGCCGTCGCGGCCGCCGTGTGTGGCGAGGCCGGGGTTGTAGCCGCGGCCTCGCTCGGCGACATCGGTGGTGAAGATGCCGCGATCGCCGCCGTCGGAGGGCGCGACCACCCAGAGTTTGCGGCCGCGATTGGAGTAGGGCGCGCGGCGTTCGCGATCGGTCGAGGCGCCGATCGCGAGCACATGCGGGTCGGAGGCCGGATAGTCGATGGCCTCGACGCCGTCGTTGCCGGCGGCGCAGACGATCAGCGCGCCGCGGCCGTCGCGGCCGTCGGTGGCGGCGTCGCGGAAGGCCTGCAGCAGCGGCTTGCTGGGCAGGCCGCCCCAGGAGCAGGACAGGATGTCGGCGCGCGCTTCCAGCGCGGCGTAGCGGATCGCCGCGGCGACCGCGCTGTCGCTGGCGAAGGCGTTGTCGCCTTCCTCGTCGATCGCGCGCGGCAGCGCGGTGAACACCTTGACCGGCAGCAGCCTGCAGCCCGGCGCGAGGCCATAGGCGCGCGGCCCCGCGCCCGCGGCGACCCCGGCGCAGGGCGTGCCGTGGATGTCGTTCCACGCGAAGTCGGGATGATCGTCGTCGAAGCCCTTGGGCCGCGGATCGAAATGGCCGCGGGCGCGCGGGCTCACGCAGAAATCGCGACCGTAGAGGTCGCGCTTCTCGTCCGGCACCGGACGCCGGTACAGATTGGGGCGCAGCGCGGGGTGATCGACATCGACGCCGTCGTCGAGGATCGCGATCCGCACCGTGCGCTTGCCGCGGGTGTACGCCCAGGCGTCGGCCGCGCCGACGCGCTCCAGATGCCACTGCTGCGCCGGCGGTGCGCCGGCCGCGCGGCGGCGCGCGCCGCGGCTGAACTGGCTGACGAAATCCGGCGCCGCGAGCAGCAGCTCGGGATCGGTATCGAGCGTACGCGCGAGGTCGCACAGCGCATCGCCGCGACAGCCCGGGTCGCGCGGAATGGCGACCACCAGATCGGCGCCGATCCGGCTCTGCGGCGCCAACTGCAGGTCGTGACGTTCGAGCAGTGCGCGATGCGCGCGCGGATCCAGCCCGGGCCGGAACTGCAGCACCAGTTCGCGATGCAGCAGACGCAGGCGGCGAGTGGCGGGATCGCGGTAGATCGCGACCTCGGGCGGCGTCGGCAGCGTGTCCCGCGCCTTCAGCGCGGCCGGCCCGCGTCCGACGCCGGCGCGCCCGCGCGCGGCGACCGGCGCAGCCAGATGGAAGAAGTGGCGGCCGACGAAGGCGGCCATCCGGCGTTCGGTCTCGTCGAGTTGGACGGGATCGCGGACCGGTTCCAGATGTTCGATCGTGGCCGCGGCTTCGAGGGTCGCGGCGTCGGTGGGTGCGGGCGTGTCCGTCGACACGGGGTGATGCTCCGGCGCCGGTCGTGCCGCAGCCGAATGGGCGCGCCGGGGGGCGCGGGGCGGCGCTTTCCT
>JBIJBH010000211.1:0-6554 GCA_044345315.1 Lysobacteraceae bacterium | reverse complement strand
GCCCACGATGAACGATCTCGCCCGCAGTGCAGAACACGACGGCGGCAGCGCCGCGTACGGCGCGTTCGATCGCATGCTGCGCCAGCGCCTGATCGCGCAGATGGCGCGACTGCGTCGCGGCCGGATCCTGCTGCGCGACGCGCTCGGCAGCGAAGTCCTCGGCGAGCCGGTGCAGGTCGCGGTCGATCTCGAGGTCCGCATCGATGTGGACAACGCCGGGTTCTATCGCGCTGTCGCCGCCAACGGCAGCGTCGGTGCTGGCGAAGCGTGGATGGACGGCTTCTGGCGCTGTTCCGATCCGGTCGCGCTGGTGCGGCTGCTGGTGCGCAATCGCGATCTGCTCGACGGCATGGAGACCGGTCTGGCGCGGCTCGGCGGCATCGCGATGCGCGCCTGGCACACCCTGCGCCGCAATACCCGCGACGGCAGCCGCCGCAACATCGCCGCGCATTACGACCTGGGCAACGACTTCTTCCGTCTGTTCCTGTCGCCGGACCTGATGTACTCGTCGGGCATCTGGGCCGGCGACGGGCAGACGGAGGAGCAACACTCCGGGAACGGCGACACACTCGAAGCCGCTTCCACCCGCAAGCTCGACCGCATCTGCCGCAAGCTCGATCTGCGGCCCGGCGACCGCGTGGTCGAGATCGGCACCGGCTGGGGCGGCTTCGCGGTGCATGCCGCCGCGCACTACGGTTGCCACGTCACCACCACCACGATCTCGAAGGAACAGCACGCACTCGCCGCCGAGCGCGTCGCCGCCGCCGGCCTGCAGGATCGCGTCACCCTGCTGCTGGAGGACTACCGCGACCTGCGCGGCCAGTACGACAAGCTGGTCTCGATCGAGATGATCGAGGCGATCGGCGCGCAGTATCTCGACACCTATTTCGGCAAGCTCGGCAGCCTGCTCAAGCCCGACGGTCTCGCCCTGATCCAGGCGATCACGATCGAGGATCATCGCTACGAGCAGGCGCTGCGTTCGGTCGATTTCATCAAACGCTACATCTTCCCGGGCAGCTTCATCCCCTCGATCGCGGCGATGGTCGCGGCCAAGGGCCGGGCCAGCGATCTGGCGCTGATCCAGCTGGAGGATTTCGGCCTGTCCTACGCGCGCACCCTGCAGGCCTGGCGGCAGCGCTTTCTCGCCGCGCTGCCGGAAGTGCGCGCGCAGGGTTACGACGAACGCTTCATCCGCATGTGGGATTTCTATCTGGCCTACTGCGAAGGCGGCTTCCGCGAACGCTCGATCGGCGTCGCCCAGCTGCTGATGGCCAAACCCGGCTTCCTGCGCGCTGCGCCGATGCCGGAATGGCCGCGCGCGGAGCTGCGGGCATGAAGAGTTTCTGGGCCAATCTGTTCGGTTATCAGGCCGTGTGGTTCGCGGCGGTGATCGGCGCCGGGGGTGGACACTGGTGGCCCGGCGTCGTCGCCGCCGCACTCTTCGCCGCGCTGCATCTGGGCCTGTATCCGCAAGGCCCGAAGCAGCGCCGCGCCGATCTGCGACTGATGGCGGTGGCGCTCGGCTGCGGCCTGCTGCTCGACGGCGGGCTGGCGCTGTCGGGCCTCGCCCGCTACGCTGCCGGAACACCCGCGCTGCCGGTCGGCGGCGCACCCTTGTGGATCCTGTCGATGTGGGCCGCGTTCGCCCTGACCCTGCGTCATTCGATGGCGCCGCTGCTGCAGCGCAGCTGGGCGGCGCTGGCGTTGGGCGCGATCGGCGGCCCGCTGGCCTACCTCGGCGCCGGCCGCGGCTGGTCCGCGATCGTTTTCGCCGAACCGCAGTGGCAGCCGCTCGCCGTGCTGGCGCTCGGCTGGGGCGTCGCGATCCCGCTCCTGGCCTGGCTCGCCCTGCGCTGGTCGCGCACCGCCGGCGCCGACCCCGTTCCCGTCACCGGCAGCCCCTCGTGAAGGACGCCTCATGAACCTCTGGATCTCCCTCGGCCTGGTCTGGGCCGCCGCCGCGACGCTGATGACCCTCGGCTGGCTGTGGCAGAAGCGCCGCAGCAACGCCGGCATCGTCGATGTGCTCTGGTCGTTCGGCGTCGGTGGCGCCGCGGTGCTGCTGTGCGCGATCGGCGACGGCGCGACCCTGCCGCGGATCGTCGGCGCGGTCCTCGGCGGGCTCTGGGGCGCGCGCCTCGGCCTGTATCTCTGGCGCCGGGTCAGCGGCGAGGAAGAAGACGGTCGTTACCGCCATCTGCGCGAACACTGGAACGGCAACCAGTTCTACTTCTTCCTGTTCTTCCAGTTCCAGGCGCTGCTGATCGTGCTGTTCGCGCTGCCGTTCGCGGCGGTCGCGCACACTCCGCAGGGCTCGATCTTCTGGGCGGCGGTCGCGGTCGCGATCTGGCTGTTCGGCGCCGGCGGAGAAGCGCTCGCCGACGCGCAGCTCGCGAAACATCGCGCCGATCCGGCCAACAAGGGCAAGACCTGCCGCAGCGGACTGTGGCGCTATTCGCGCCATCCCAATTATTTCTTCGAGTGGACCCAGTGGTTCGCCTACGTCGCGCTCGCGATCGGCTCGCCCTGGTTCGCACTGGCCTGCGCCGGCCCGGTGGTGATGTTCGTGTTCCTGCGCTGGATCAGCGGTATCCCCTACACCGAAGCGCAGGCGCTGCGCAGCCGCGGCGAGGATTACCGCGAATACCAGCGCACCACGCCGATGCTGTTCCCGTGGTTTCCCAAAGCCTGAGACAACGCTGAAGAAGCTCGGCGTTGCCCCAATCCACCTTCGAGACGCCCGTCATGACCCAGACCACCGCCCTGCCCCAGGAACTCGCGCAGGACCGCCCCGGCCCCGGCCTGATCGGCCTGGCCGAACGCGGGTTCATTCCCGATGCGCTGCTGCGTCACGGCATCCGCGGCCAGTGCCGCGACCGCCTGCGCACCGAACTCGCCGGCGGCCCCGAAGCGCAGGCCGAGCGCTTCCGCACACGCATCGAGGAACTGCGCAGCAGCCCGGTGGCGATCCACACCGACGCCGCCAACGCCCAGCATTACGAACTGCCTCCGGCCTTCTTCAATCTGTGCCTCGGCAAGCGCCTGAAATACTCCTGCGCCTATTACCCGCGCGGCGACGAAACCCTCGATCAGGCCGAGGAGGCGATGCTCGCGCTGTACGGCGAACGCGCCGAACTCGCCGACGGCCAGCGCATCCTCGAACTCGGCTGCGGCTGGGGCTCGCTGACCCTGTGGATGGCCGAGCGTTATCCGAACGCGCGGATCACCGCGGTCTCCAATTCGCGTCCGCAGCGCGAGCACATCGAAGCGCAGTGCCGCGCGCGCGGGCTCGACAACGTCCGGATCCTGACCTGCGACGTGAACCGGCTGCAGCTTGACGAGGCTGCGTTCGACCGCTGCGTGTCGATCGAGATGTTCGAGCACATGCGCAACTACGAGACCCTGCTCGGCAACGTCTCGCGCTGGCTGGCGCCGGGCGGCAAGCTGTTCGTGCACATCTTCGTCCATCGCACCCTGATGTATCCGTTCGAGACCGAAGGCGAGAACAACTGGATGGGGCGGCATTTCTTCACCGGCGGGCTGATGCCGGCCGCCGACACCCTGCTGTGCTTCCAGCGCGATCTGCGCATCGAACAGCGCTGGCTGGTCGAGGGCCGCCACTACGAACAGACCTCGAACCACTGGCTGCAGAACCAGGACCGCAACCGCGACGCGGTCATGGCGGTGCTGCGCGAGGCCTACGGCGAACTCGCGCCGCTGTGGTTCCAGCGCTGGCGGATGTTCTGGATGGCCTGCGCCGAACTGTTCGGCTACGACGGCGGCCGCGAATGGATGGTCGCCCACTATCGTTTCGCGCGGCCGGCCTGACCGCACCTCGACGGGAGTTCACTCGTGAAGAAAATCCTGCTGTCCACCCTGATCCTCATCGCCGGAGCCGCCGCCTTGTTCGCCTTCAACGCCAACGGCAAGCCGACCATTCCGCCGGTGCCGAACGTCGACCTGCCCCGTTTCATGGGCGATTGGTACGTGATCGCCACCATCCCGACCTTCGTCGAGAAGGAGGCCTACGACGCGATCGAAACCTACGAGCTGCGCGAGGACGGCAAGATCCAGACCACCTATCGGCAGCGCAAGGGCAGTTTCGACGCGCCGGTGAAGACCATGCGCCCGGTCGGCACCGTGCGCCCGGGCACCGGCAATGCGGTCTGGGGCATGCAGTTCGTGTGGCCGATCAAGGCCGAATACGTCATCGTCTATCTCGACGACAACTACACCCAGACCATCATCGGCCGCAGCGCCCGCGACTACGTCTGGATCATGGCGCGCACCCCGACCATCTCCGAGGCCGACTACGCCGCGCATGTCGAACGCCTGAAGGCGCTGGGCTACGACGTGTCGAAACTGCGCCGGGTGCCGCAGCGAGCGACGCCGGCGGCGCCCTGAGCGGCCCCTGCTGCGCTACGCTGGACGCGGTCCTTCCCCTGCGTCCACGATGCCCTACCGACAGATCCTTGTCCTGACCGCGATCATCGGCCTGCTGATCTACTGGCGCCAATGGATCGAGCAGCAGCGCGTCGCCGAGGCGGTCGCGGGCAGATCCGCAGAGCGCGCGGCTGCTGTAGCCCGTGCGGCGCAGCCGGCGCCACCGGCCGATGCGCGCGTCGTCGAAACCGCGCATTACCGCATCACCACCACTGCCCACCGACGCGCAGACGCAGCGGGTCGCCGAGGCGGTCGAGGCCCTGTACACGGCCTACGCCGACTTCTTCCCCGGCGCCGTGCGCCGACGCGACGGCGAGGCGAAACTGAAACTGACGCTGTACGCCGACCGCGCGCAGTTCAAGGCCCACAATCGCTCGTCGCGGTGGGCCGAGGCGTATTACCTCCGGCCGGTCAGCCATGCCTATTACGCCGAGCGCGATCCCAGCCCGCATCACTGGATGCTGCACGAAGCGACCCATCAGCTGAATGCCGAAGTCGCCGGTTTTCCGAAGACGCGCTGGGTGGACGAAGGGCTCGGCACCTATTTCGGCACCAGCCGCCTCGCGAAGGGGCGCCTGCGGCTCGGGGAGATAGATCCCGACACGTACCCGATCTGGCATCTCGACCGTCTTGACCTGAGCGGCGATCTCGATGCCGATCTGCGCGAAGGACGCTGGATCCCGATCCGCGCCCTGATCACCGGCATCGACGCGCCCGACATCGCCGACCACGTCAATCTCTACTACGTGCAGTACTGGAGTCTCACCCACTTCCTCTTCCACGGAGAGAACGGTCGTTATGCCGCAGGTTACCGACGGCTCATCGCCGAAGGCGGGACGCTCGAGAATTTCTCGAAGCACATCGGGCCGCCGGATCGCATCGAATTCGAGTGGTACCGCCATCTGCAGGCGAAGGTACGGACGGCGCAGGCGGCCCGGGCAGACTGATCGGGCGCGCTGAACGCGCGTACCGCATCGGCAGCCGCGCCCACCCGGCCGGACTGTCCGGTGCGAGAATCCCGCGGCGAGTCCGTTCGCCGCGCAGCATGCGGGCTCGCTCCGTCACCCCACTCCGGAGACTCCGCATGATCCGCATGATCCGCATCACCAGCGCGCTGTTCCTGTGTCTGGCCGCATGCACCGCGCCCGCACTCGCCTACGGCCCTGCCGGTCCCGCCGCCTCGACGCCGGTCATCACCGTGCAGGGCGTCGGCGAGATCGGCGTGGCGCCGGACGAAGTGCTGGTCAGCCTCGACATCGTCCGCTTCGATCCGAAGCTCGATGCGGCCAAGCAGGCGAACGACGCCAGCATCGAACGTCTGCTGGCCCTGACCCGGCGCTACGCGATCGTGCCCGAAGACGTGCGCACCGAGCAGGTGTCGATGCAGATCCTGCGCGAACCCGGCGAACGCGGCGACGATTACCAACTGCGCTACAGCCGCCCGCTACGCGGATATCTGGTCGGCAGGAAAATGACCGTGCGTCTGACCGACCTGCGCCGATTCGAGGCGTTCTACGCCGAAGTGCTGCAGAGCGCGGACTGCGAGGTCGAGCGGGTCACGCCCGCGGTCTCGGAGACGCGCAAGCATCGCGACGCTGCGCGCGAACTGGCCCTGCGCGCCGCGCGCGAAAAAGCGGTGGCGATGTCCTCCGCGCTCGGTCAGCGCATCGGCAAGGCGGTGGAGATCACCGAAGAGAACAACACCTTCGGCGTCGCAAGCCCCAGCAACAGTTCGATGGGGTTCGCCTCGCCCACCGATGACACCGGCCTCTTCGCGCCCGGCAAGATCCGCATCCGCGCGACCGTGACCGTGAGTTTCGCGCTGGAGTGATCGCCGCTGCGGCCCCGACCGCCGGAGCCGCTGCGGCTCCGGCGGCGTCGGACCTCAGTCAACGATGGTGTGACAGCAGGGCGCGATTTCCCAGCTGTTGCCGTTGGGATAGACGCCCGAGCAGCGCTCGAATCTGGTCGCTCCGGCCGGGCAATTGCCGAGGGCGTCGGTGTTGGTCACCTTGATCTTGCTCTGGGTGCCGCCGCCGAGCACGCTGGACGGAAGGCCCAGGCTTTCGTTCTGTACCACGGCCCGCCGCGGCGCCGGCTGCGCGGGCTCG
>JBIJBH010000210.1:0-6556 GCA_044345315.1 Lysobacteraceae bacterium | reverse complement strand
AGTCGTTGGCGCACTGGCCGACGAACACGCCGGTGCGCGAGCGCGCCAGATCGGCGCGGGTGAGGCCGGCGTCTTCCAGCGCATGCCAGATCGTCATCAGCAGCAGACGCTGCTGCGGATCCATCTGTCGCGCCTCGCGCGGCGAGACGTTGAAGAATGCGGGATCGAACAGGTCGATGTCGTCGAGCAGGCCCGCGCGCCGATCGTCGGCCGCGACGCCCAGCCGCGCCAGCAGCGCGCGCCGCGCCGGGTCGGCGGGCGCGATCGCGCGCGCGCCGCGATCGAGCAGCTCCCAGAACGCCTCGGTGCCGCTCGCGCCCGGGAAACGCATCGCCATGCCGACGATGCCGATGCGCGGACGCGCCGCCGGCGCCGCAGCAGCCGCCGGCGCCTGCGACGTCGCGACGACCGCGACCGGACGGCCGGCGATGAAACGCGACAGCGCGGCGATGGTCGGATGATCGTAGACCGCGCTCTCGGCGACGCCGTCGCGGCCGAAGCGGCGCGCGGCCTGGTCGG
This sequence comes from Lysobacteraceae bacterium, assembly GCA_044345315.1. Classification (GTDB taxonomy): domain Bacteria; phylum Pseudomonadota; class Gammaproteobacteria; order Xanthomonadales; family Xanthomonadaceae; genus Lysobacter_I. The sequence continues at coordinate 6,037 of JBIJBH010000210.1, read as the reverse complement.
CGAGCTGCATCACCGACATCGAATCCAGACCGAATTCGCCGAACACGCGATCCTCGCCGATCCGCGCCTCGGCGATGCCGGTATGGCGCGAGATCCACGCGCGCAGCCACAGCGCGACTTCGCGGGCATCGGCGTCGGCGCCATCGGCATCACGGGCATCGCCAGCGGTCGCGGCATCGGCCGCGGGCGCCAGTTCGGGGCCGCGCCATTCCGCCACCGTTTCCAGCCGGCCGGCGAGAAAGTCCTCGCGCGCCTTGCCGCGCTGGATCTTGCCGCTGGTGGTCTTGGCGATGGTGCCGAAGCGGATCAGCGCGATCGCCGCGGGGCGCAGGCCGTGCTGTTCCGCGACCTCGCGGCGCACCGCCGCGATCGCGTCCTCGGCCAGTGTCGCGGCGAAACGCCGCGCGACCTCGGCCACCACCACCACGCACTCCTCGCCGCCGGCCTCCAGCGCGAACGCCGCCACGCTGCCGGCCTGGATCTGCGGATGCGCCTCCTCGACGGTGCGCTCGATGTCCTGCGGATAATGGTTCTGGCCGCGGACGATGATCAGATCCTTGATCCGGCCGCAGATGAACAGCTGCCCGTCGCGGACGAATCCCAGATCGCCGGTGCGCATCCAGCGCCGGTCTTCGTCGTCGCCTTCGATGCGCGCGGCGAATACCCGCTCGGAGGCTTCGGGATTGTTCCAGTAGCCGGTCGACACGCAGGGACCGTGCACCCAGATTTCGCCGATCTCGTCGTCGGCCGCGGCGACGCAGCGCTCGGGATCGACGATCCGCACCGTGCTGTCGCCGATCGCCGGGCCGTTGCCGACCAGCGAACGGGCATCGGGATGGCCGCGCTCGCGCAGCACCAGCCGACGCCGCGCAAGCGCCGGGCCGTCGACGAAGATCTCGACCGGCGCGGGCCGGCCCTCGATGCCCGGGCCCGGGCTGCCGGTGTGGGCCCCGGTGACGATGCAGGACGATTCCGCCAGTCCCCACGCCGGGCAGAACGCGCGCCGGTCGAACCCCACCGGCGCGAATTTCGCCGAGAACGCCTCGATCGTGTCCATGCGCACCGGCTCGGCGCCGTTGAGCGCGCTCACCAGGCAGCGGAGGTCCAGGGTCGGCAACTGCTGCTCGCCGATGCCGGCCGCGGCCAGGCGATAACCGAAATCCGGTCCGGCGGTGTGCGTGATCCGCAGCCGGTCGATCGCCTCGATCCAGCGCGCCGGACGCTGCGCGAACAGGCCGCGCGGCAGCACGTAGGCGGGCACGCCGCGCATCACCGGCGTGATCATGCCGTAGATCAGCCCGAGGTCGTGGAACGGCGGCAGCCAGGTCAGGATGCGCGCATCGTCGCCGTGCACGAAATTCAGATCGAAGCTGCACGCGTTGTGCAGCAGGTTGCCGTGGGTCAGCATCACGCCCTTCGGCAGCCCGGTCGAGCCGGACGTGAACTGCAGCATCGCGACATCGTCGAACTCGGCCGGCGTCGGCGCATAGCCCGGCTCCTCCGCGAACGCCTCGACGCAAGCCCAGCGCAATGCGCGCAGTTCCGGCGCATCCGCGAGCAGCGGCTCGACCGCATCGCGGATCGCGGAGGTGGTCAGCACCGTCGACGCCTGCGCGGAGCGCGCCACGTCGGCCAGATAGCGCAGCGTGCGCTCGATGTGCGCGGTGCGCGGCGGCGGCAGCGGCACCGCGATCCGCCCGGCGCACAGACAGCCCCAGTAGGCGTGCACGAAATCGGCCGACTGCGGGAACAGCAGCAGCACGCGATCGCCCGGCGCGGTCTCGCGCGCCAGCCACGCCGCAACGCGCAGCGCATCGCGCAGCAGCGAACGGTAATCCGCGCATTCGCGGATGGATTCGTCGCTGGCGATGAATCCGTAGGCCGGCGCATCGCCGGAACGATCCGCGCGATCGACGAGCAAATCGCCGAGATTGCGGTACGGAAAGGGATTCCTGCCCATCGCTTCCATTCAAGAAACTTCCAAGAGAAAAATGAAATCACTTCCTGTCGCCGCGACCTTCGCGGCGTTGAAACGGTGTCGGGCGGATCTGCTCGCGGATCGCGCGCACTCGCATGACAGCCAGCAGAACCCACATACGGAAAGACTTGCGACAAGCGGACAAGCACGACGCGGACCGGTCGCATGCAGCCGTCGCGGACGCGGACGGGCGCTCGCACGCCCGTGCCACCGCCCGGAATGTCTGCGTCGTCGACGGCCGCCCCGCGTCGCTCACGCGGAGCAGGTGTCCTGCTTCGCGCGGTTTCGACGTGAGGACTGGGGCCACGGGGAATTCCGCGGCATGCGACGACATGTGCGTCGCCAGGATTTTCCGGGTGGCGGGATCCCGCGCATCGGACCGATTGCGGCATCACCGACGGGCCATCGGCCCGAATATTCCGCGATTGTCTGCGGCGACCTCGCCCCCCTGAACTTCCTTCCCTGTTCTCAAGTTAATGTTTCCGATCAACGCTCGTCAAGCGGAGATGAAATGCAATCGCTTGCATGTTTTTCAGGCTTTTTCGCGGAATCCCAAGGGGGTCGCGCGCGCGCGTACATTAGCTGAGCGTGCTCGAAATCCGCGGTCGCGGCGCGATTGACTTGTCACAAAAAATCGTGCTAACTCCGCGGCTCTTTGCGCAGAATCGGCAGCGTCGCGACGCGCGCCGCCTTTTCTGCGCGTTGTCGAAGTCGCCGGGCAAGGACCTTCAGGAACGATGCCTGCGCCCCTCGGGCGAACGCGACTTTTCACGGAACGATCATCAGGAAGAGTGAAATCAGAATGAGTCTGGAACTCAAGGCCATCCGCAAGGCTTACGGTGCGGAACAGGCGAAGGTCGTCGCCCTCGATGGGATCGACCTCGTCGTGCAACAAGGCGAATTCCTCTGCGTCTGGGGCGCTTCCGGCAGCGGCAAATCGACCCTCCTCAACATCATGGGCCTGCTCGACACGCCCGACTCGGGCGAATATCGGCTTTCGGGCACCGACGTCTCTCGGCTCAACGATCGCCAGCGCACGCGCCTGCGCGGCGAGAAGCTCGGCTTCATCTTCCAGGGCTTCAATCTGATCCCGGTGCTGTCGGCGGTCGAGAACGTCATGTTCCCGCTGCAGGTGCTCGGCCGCAGCGATCGCGAAGCGCGCACGAAGGCGCTCGAACTGCTGGACATGGTGGGCCTTTCGGCCGAACGCGACCGTCGTCCGGACAAGATGAGCGGCGGCCAGCGCCAGCGCGTCGCGATTGCGCGCGCGCTGGTCGGCGATCCGGAACTGGTGCTCGCCGACGAACCGACCGCGAGCCTCGACTCCGCCACCAGCGTCGCGATCCTCGATCTGCTGCGCAGGCTCAATCGCGAACGCGGCACCACCTTCGTGTTCTCGACCCACGACTCCGACCTGCTGCCCTACGCGAGCCGCAATCTCTCGATCCGCGACGGCCGCATCGCCGAATGGCAGGGCCGCGCGCCCACGCCCACGCCGCATCACGAAGCGAGCCGGCATGCGCCGGCCGAAGACAAGGTAGTCTGCTGATGAAACTGTTCTCTCTCGCCAAGATCGCGTTCCGCAACACCATCAAGAACCGCCGGCGCGCGCTGTTCACCACCTTCGCCGTCGGCCTGGGTTTCGTCGGCTACAGCCTGATCGAAGGTTACTTCACCAACGTCTACCGCACCCTGGAAGACCAGGCCGTGGTCGGCGAGCGCCTCGGCCACATGGTCATCACCCGCAAGGATTTCTACCGCTTCGGCGCCAGCGATCCGGAGAAATATTCCTTCGACGCCGCCGCGACCGGAAAGATTTCGGACCTGCTCGCAAAGCGCGACGACGTCGCCCTGATCAGTCCGCGCCTCGGCGTCAGCGGCCTGGTCAGCAACGGCGAATCCTCCCGCATCTTCATCGGCGAAGCGATCGAACCGCGCGACCTGAAGGCGCTGCGCGGCGAGAAGTACGCCGACCTGCCCGGCATGCTGCGCGAGGACGCGCCCAACAGCGGCGTGTTCGGCTCCAAGCTCGCCGAATACCTCGCGGCGAAGGCCGGCGACGACGTGGTGCTGATGGTCTCCACCATCGGCGGCATGGTCAACGCCAGCGACGTGACCATCGGCGAAGCCGCGAATACGGGCTCGACCGCGACCGACGACAAGTTCGTGCTGCTGCCGCTCGCCTACGCGCGCGACCTGCTCGCCTACGAAGGCGCCGACCGCATCGTGGTCAAGCTCAAGGACGGCGCGCAGACCGACGCGGTCCGGACCGAACTGATCGCCGCGCTCGGCGCCGCGGGCATCGACGCCGAGATCAAGACCTGGAAGGAAGTGTCGCAGTACTACAACCAGGTCAAGGGTCTGTTCGACATGATGAGCTTCTTCTTCGCGCTGGTGGTCGCGCTGGTGGTCATGGCCACGGTGACCAACACCATCGGCATGTCGATCTCCGAGCGGACCCGCGAGACCGGCACCATGCGCGCCTTCGGCATGCAGTCGCGCACGATCAACACGATGTACATGCTCGAGGGCGGCATCATCACCCTGCTCGGCGCGTTCGGCGGCACCCTGGTGACCCTGCTGATCGTGCTCGGCATCAATTCCGCCGACATCACCTACACCCCGCCGGACGCCAGCGCCGAAACCGCGCTTGAGCTGACCCTGCTGCCGGAGAACCTGATCGGCACCGCGATCACCCTGTTCGTGGTCGGCGCGATTTCCGCCTACTTCATCTCGCGTCGCGCCAGCCGCGCCAACATCGTGGAGTCCCTGACCCATGTCTGAGCCCCGTCGCCGCGTCGTCGGCCCGCTGCTGGCGCTGTGCGCCGTGTTCGCCTGGGCCGCCATCGCCTTCGCGCAGACTCCCGACGCCGCCGCCATCGTCCGCAAGGCCGATCAGGCCCGCGGCGGCGATCTGGATTCGGGCGTCGCGATGGAAAGCAGCATCGTTTCGCTCAAGGACGGCAAACCGGTGCGCAGTTACACCGTGCAGATCGAATCCAGCGGCGGCAACTCGCTGGTGGTCTTCACCGAACCGGCGTTCTCGCGCGGCACCAAGATGCTGATCCGCCAGCGCAACATGTGGTTCCTGTCGAACGAAGTGAAGAAGCCGGTGCCGATCTCGCCGCGTCAGCGGCTGCTCGGCGACGCCGCCAACGGCGACATCGCGACGGTCAACTTCGCCCGCGACTACAACGCGAAGATCACCGGCGAGGCGACCGTCGAGGGTCAGAACTGCCACGTGATCGAACTGACCGCGAAGACCCGCGATACCGCCTACGACCGGATCGTCTATTACGTCGCCAAGGATTCGCAGCTGGGGATCAAGGCGGAGTACTACACGGTCTCCGGAAAGCTGTTCAAGAGCGCGATCATGCGCTACGAGAACGCGCTGACGATCGGCGGCCGCAAGTCGCCGTTCATCAGCCGGATGGAGATCAGCGACGCGCTCGATCGCAAGCAGAAGACGGTGCTCACCTACCGCAATCCCGCGCTGCGCACGATCCCGCCGTCGCGGTTCGATCTGCAGACCCTGATGACGCGCTGATCGGCATGACCCGGTTCCGTCTCGCCGCCGGCGCGCTGGCGCTGGCGCCCGCGCTGTGCCTGCTCGCGGCCGGCGATGTCCGCGCGCAATCGCCGCAGCCATCGCCGGAGGATCCGCCGCGCGCGGCTTCCGGCGATGCGGCCGCGGACACGCCGCCGCAGCCGCCGGCTGCGGAAGCCTCGGAGGCCATGGACAGCGCGGACTCCGTCGAGTCCGTCGAGTCCGCCGAAACCACCGAAGACACGGGACTCGCCTTCGGCTTCTCCGGCAATCTCGACGCGTTCGTCAGCCACTACACGGTCGGCGACGCGCCGCTGTCCAATCCCGGCAATCTGATCGCGCAACTGCCCACGCGGCAGCTGGACGTCGTATTCCGGCCGAAATTCACCCTCGAAGCCGATTCGGTGCGCGCCTGGCTGGGGCCGCGCATCGCCCTGACCGAGTCGCGCGCGCTGGGCCGCCGCGAACGCGCCGACGAGATCTACGTGCAGGAAGCCGGCGTGGCCTACAGC
>JBIJBH010000209.1:0-6575 GCA_044345315.1 Lysobacteraceae bacterium | reverse complement strand
ACACGGCTGCGACGCCAAGCGTCCGCCGATATCCTGAAGCTCATCCAGCGCCCGGAACAGCCGCGCATCGTCGTGCTCATCCACGGTTACAACAACGATTATTGGGAAGCCGCGACCTGGTACGACCGCGTCTCCTGCGATATCCGTGCGCGCGACGAGAAGACCGTATTCCTGAGGATCCATTGGGATGGGCGCAAGGAGGATCTTCCGATCACGATCTGGTCGGACGCACAGCGCAATGGTCCGCTGACCGGTGTTGGGCTGCGCGCGGTTTTCCGCGATGTCGTCGCGGAGAACCCTCAGCGCGACATCGCCGTCATCACCCACAGCACGGGCGCCTTGGTCGCCGCTGCCCTTCTTGGCGACAGCAGCGCTCCGTTCATGAAAAGCGAAGACGCCGATTTCTTGCGCAGACTGCGTGATACGCATAGCGTTCCGGACCCGCAACGGTTCCGGCTGGGATTTCTCATTCCAGCGGCAGCGGTCAACACCTTCGGCAACTATGCGTCGGGCGCGACCTCGAATGCGGAACGTCGCCAGCGCCGACCTGACCGCATCGTCCTCGGGCTCAACGACGACGATGCACCCACCAACAAATATATCGCCACCTGCAAGGCTTCCGGCGACACCTGCATGAATACTCGCGCCAGCAAGGCATGCCTCAGGATCCGCGATGCGTTCGGCGATGAATCCGTATTCGATTACCTGCGGATCTACGAATTTTCGAACTCGTCACAGCAAGAAGGCCGCACTTTACTGTTCTGGGAACAGCATGGCGTCGAAGCGCAGATGCTGCGCGACCGATGGGACGGCTTCATCGAGGCCTTGCTGGGCGATGGTACGCCGCCAGCGGACGACGCATCGAGATTCTGTCCCCGGCCAGGAGCTTGAGACGCCTCGACGGGAGCAGGTGCGCACCGCAGGCCGTTCGAAGGTCGACCGGAACGTCAGGGCGCATGTCCCGAAAACCGGCCGATCTTCGGATCACGCCCCGAACGTCAACGTCGCCACCACGCCGCGCTCCTCGCCCGGCCGCACCTTCACCTGCCAGCCGTAGAGCGCGCACAGGCGGCGGACGATCGACAGGCCGATGCCGCCGCCCTGGGTGTGTTCGGCGTGGCTGCCGCGGTAGCCGCGTTCGAACAGGCGGGCGGCGTCTTCGGCGCTGAGGCCGGGACCGGTATCGATCACGTCGACGGCGTGATCGCGCAGACGCACGCGGACTTCGCCGTCCGGCGTGTATTTCACGGCGTTGCCGATCAGATTGCTCAGCGCGACCGTCACCGCGGCCTCGGGGGCGTCGATGACGATCTGGCCGGGCGCGCCTTCGAGCCGTAGCTCCAGCGGTTTGCCGGCGAGTTGGCCGCGATGCGCGTCGAGCAGCTGTTCGGCGATCCTGCCGACATCGGCGGCGCCGTGGCCGCGCTCGTTGCGCGAGAGCAGCAGCAGGGCGCCGATCAGGTCGGTGCACTGCTGTTCGGCGCGCTGGATGCGGCGCAGGCGGACCAGCGCCTTGTGGTCGAGATCCGGCCGCGCCAGCATCAATTCGACCGCGCCGCGGATCACCGCCAGCGGCGTGCGCAGTTCGTGGCTGACGTCGGCGTTGAACTCGCGGTCGCGCTTGACCACGTCGGTGAGCCGGTCGGCGTAATCGTCCAGCGCGCGCGCGAGTTCGCCGACTTCGTCCTCGGCGAAATGCGCGGCCAGCGATTCGGATTCCGCGCTGCGGCCGGAGCGGCGCAGGCGCTGCGCCAGTTCGGTCACCGGGCTCATCACGCGCGACGCCGCCCACCAGCCGACCAGCAGCGAAAACAGGGTGAACACCACCACCGCGCCGAAGATCGCGCGATTGAACTGCGCGTCGCCGCGGCTGGCGCGGGTCATGTCGTAGGCGAGGAAGAACCAGGCGTCCGGGGTCTTGCGCACCGCCAGTTTGTACACGAACGGAGTGCCGTCGGGATTCCTGCCGCTGAGGCGGTGGATGCCGTCGCCCAGGCGATACCAATCGGGCTGTTCGGTCTTCAACGATTCGAACTTGTCCGGCCCGAAGGCGAACGCACGGATCTGTTCGACCGGCACCGCGGGCGTGCGCTGCGGGTCGGCGTAATAGCGCCGGGCGAATTCGTTGATGTTCTGGTTCATCACGTCTTCGACCAGCGTGTTCTCGACCCGGCTGCGGGTCCACTGCGTGGCGAACGCGAACAGCGAGGTCAGGCCGAAGCCGAGCAGCAGGAACGAGAGGATGATGCGGCTGCGCAGCCGGCGCCGGTAGGCGGGCCGGCGGCGCCGGCGCTGGGTCCGCTCAGGCGCCGGCATCGGGGACGGCGATGCGGTAGCCGATGCCGTGACGGGTCTGGATCAGCGCGCTGCCGAAGGGCTTGTCGACCACCGCGCGCAGACCGTGGATGTGCACGCGCAGGCTGTCGGAATCGGGCAGTTCCTCGCCCCAGACCCGGGTTTCCAGCTCCTGGCGGGTCACCACCGCGGGCGAGGCTTCCATCAGCGCCTGCAGGATCTTCAGCGCGGTCGGGTTGAGCTGCAGCAGCTTGCCTTCGCGGCGGACTTCGAGGGTGTCGAGGTTGTATTCCAGATCGCCCACGTCCAGCACCCGGGTCTGATTGCCCTTGCCGCGGCGGGCCAGGGCGTTGAGGCGGACCTCGACTTCCTGCAGTGCGAAGGGCTTGACCAGATAGTCGTCGGCGCCGGAATCGAAGCCCGCGATCTTGTTGTCCAGGGTGTCGCGGGCGGTGAGCATCAGCACCGGGGTCTGCTTGCGGGCCTCGCCGCGCAGTTTGCGGCAGACTTCCAGCCCGTCCATGCCAGGCAGGTTCAGATCGAGCACGATCGCGTCGAACTCGTGGACGATGGCCAGATGCAGGCCGGTGATGCCGTCGGCGGCGAAGTCGACGGTGTGGCCACGGTCCTCCAGGTAGTCGCCGAGGTTGGCGGCGATGTCCTGGTTGTCTTCGATCACGAGTATGCGCATGCGGGAGGATCCTCAGAGGTCATGCTGTGACCGGACGCCCGCCGATCGGTTCCCGAACGGCGCCGGCCTCGCGCTGTCGCATTCTGTCACAGCGTCGGGCGCCGCTCGCTGCCGCGGCATCGACGACCGCCGCCGGCATCGCGACGAAAAAAAGAGCCCGGGCGACCTTCGCCGCCCGGGCCAAGAGTGGGAGTCACCCCGATTACCGGTTCTGCATCGGCCCTGACGAGGTTGGGTGAATGGCAGGAATCGGTTCGGACACGCTACGACGGAACCGATTAAAGCCTCGTTAAAAACTCGTGACGATGCCGCATGCGACCGCACGCGCATTTTCAAGGGTGAGATTTTGGGCGATTTTCGGCAATTTTGACCATGTGATCGACGATTTTTCCTGCCACATCGACGCCGGTACTGGCCTCGATGCCCTCCAGGCCCGGAGAGGCGTTGACCTCCAGGACCAGCGGACCGCGCCGCGCGCGGAGCAGGTCGACCCCGGCCACCCCCAGGCCCAGGACCTGCGCGGCGCGGACCGCCACGGCGCATTCCTCGGGGTCCGGCTGCACCGCCTCGGCGCTGCCGCCGCGGTGCAGGTTGGCGCGGAAGTCACCCTCGGGCGCCTGCCGACGCATCGCCGCGATCACCTCGTCGCCGACCACGAAGCAGCGCAGATCCGCACCGGCGGCCTCGGCGACGAACTCCTGCACCAGGAAATTGGCGTACAGCCCGCGCAGGGCCTCGACCACGCTGCGCGAGGCCGAGGGCTTCTCGGTCAGGATCACCCCGGCGCCCTGCGAGCTTTCGTTGAGCTTGATCACATGCGGCGGCGGGCCGAGCATCGACAGCAGGTCGGCGGTGTCGTCGGGGTTGTCGCCGAACGCGGTCACCGGCATCCCGATGCCTTCCGCGGCCAGCAGCTGGTGCGCGCGCAGCTTGTCGCGGGCGCGGGCGATCGCATCGGCGCTGTTGGGCGTGGCCGTGCCCATCAGCTCGAACTGGCGCAGCACCGCGCAGCCGTAGCGAGTGATCGAGGCGCCGATCCGCGGCAGCACCGCGCCGTAGCCGGAGATCGAGCGACCCTTGTAGTGCAGGTCGAAACCGTCGGACGCGATGCGCATGTAGCAGCGCAGCGGATCGAGCACCCGGGCGCTGTGCCCGCGCGCGCGCGCGGCCTCGACCAGGCGGCGGGTCGAATACAGTTTGCTGTTGCGGGAGAGGATGGCGAGCTTCATGCGGACTCCGGCAGGCGCGGACAAGCCTGCGGTATCCATGATGACAGTTCATGCGCGCGGCGGCCCGGCGGCGAGGCGCGGCGCGCGGGGCTCGACGATGCGCCCGGGACGCCTGCGCGGGCCGCGGCGTGCGGGCGACGGAGCCTCAGGCGGCGGAGACGCCGGGCTGGTCGGGCTGGACGCCCGGATCGCGATGGCGGCGGGCGTCGCGGTACTCGCGGAACGTGATCAGCCGGCCGCGCGCGGGATCCCACAGCTTCAGCGAGAGGCAGCGCGCGATCTCGCGCGGATGCAGCGAGGTGACATACGGCTGCTGCAGCGCCGGAATCGCGGCCATCGCCTCCGGCAAGCGATAGAACGGGATCGCCGCGTTGGCGTGATGGACGTGGTGATAGCCGATGTTGGCGGTGAACCACTGCAGCACCGGGCCGGTGCGCATGAAGCTCGAGGAATGCACCGCGGTCGCGGCGTAGTCCCAGTCCGGAGGCGGCAGGTAACGGGCGCCGGGGTAGTTGTGCTGGCAGTAGAACAGGTACGCGCCCAGCGCCGAGGCCGACACGCTGGGAATCAGCAGCGAAAAGATCAGCGCGTCGGGCTTGAACACGGCCAGCGCGGTCGCCATCGCCGCATTCAGTGCCAGCGCTGCGGCGGACCAGAGCCGATGCCGGGGCTGGGTGACGAAGGACACCAGGCAGATGCTGAACATGAAGATCGCCGGCCACGCCAGCGCGATCATCAGCGGATTGCGCGCGACCCGGTAGCGGAAGCGTTTCCAGGTCGAGGCGCGGTCGTATTCGTCGGTCGACATCAGCGGAAACGCGCCGATGTCGGTGTGGGTCGACAGCAGCGGCCAGCGACCGCTTTCGGTGCCGTTGAACTGGCCGCTGTGGCCGTGGTGATAATCGTGCGACTGGCGCCAGAGCGTCGGCGGCGCCAGCACCATCAGGCTGAAGCCCTTGAAGAACACGTCGGCGAAGCGCGAACCGCGCAGGATCGCGCCGTGCATGTAGTCGTGGAACAGCACGAACATGCGCACCAGCGACAGGCCCAGCAGCACGCTGAACATTGCCCGCACCGGCCACCACAGCGGCAGCGCCGCGGCGATCGCGAACCCGACCAGCACCGCGAGGCTGATCCAGAAATGCCGCCAACTGCGGCGGCGGTCCTCGACCGCGAACGGCAGCGTGCTGCGGATCAGCTCCGCGCCGTAGCGGCGCAACGCCTCCCGGGTCATGCCGTCCGTCGGCCACGGCGTGGCCTCGGACCCACGACGCGCGGCCGGCGCAGGCGTCTGATCGGCAACGTTCACAGTGTCCTGGCTCGCGGCGTCCATGCGCGTGCTCCGCTCAGGCCTCGGCCGACGCGCGCACCAGGGCGGGCCAGCGCTGCTTCCACGGCCGCGCCAGCTCCAGTTGCGCGGCGAGACGGAAGAGCACCGGCTCGTTGCCGTAGTCGGCGCTGAACATCATGCCCACCGGCAGTCCGGCTTCGCTCCAGTGCAGCGGCAGCGAGATCGACGGCTGTCCGGAGGCGTTCTGGATCGCGGTGAACGGGCTGTAGTCCAGCAGCGGCACGTAGGTCTTTTCCAGATCGAACTCGTCGATGTCGACGACCCCGTTGCGCATCGGCGGCGTGGCGAGGGTCGGCGTCAGCCAGCAGTCCCAGGTCTGATGGAAGCGTGCGGTCTGGCGCCCGACCTGCTGCAGCGCGAGCTCCGACAGTTGGAAATCGACGGCGCTGATCGCGCGGCCGCGGGCGTGCACGGCGGCGGTGAGATTCTCCAGATCGCCGGGCTCCGCGCCGTAGCCCCGCTGCAGGCTGAGCAGGTCGATCGCGAAGGCGATGCCGGAGAACCACAGTGCGCTGAAGGCTTCGACGAAGCCCTGCGGGTCGATCTCCGGCTGCGCTTCCTCGACCGTGTGGCCGAGCGATTCGAGCAGCGCGGCGGTGGCCTCGATGCCGGCGAGGCAGTCCGGATGCAGCGGCCGCCCGAACGGATCGGTGCGCGAGAACGCGATGCGCAGGCGCCCCGGCTCGCGCAGGGTTTCGTCGAGGAAGGGGCCCGAGACCGGCGGTGCGCGGTAGGGATCGCCCGGGACCGGGCCGTGGGTGGCATCGAGCAGCGCGGCGCTGTCGCGGACCGAGCGGGTGATCCCGTGCTCGTCGAGCAGGCCGCTGAGCAGCTCGCCGAAATCCGGCGCCATCGAATTGCGCGCGCGCGTCGGCTTGAGCCCGACCACGCCGCAGCAGGAGGCCGGAATCCGGATCGATCCGCCGCCGTCGTTGCCGTGCGCGATCGGCACCATGCCGGTCGCGACCGCGGCCGCGGCGCCGCCGCTGGAGCCGCCGGTGGAGTGTTC
>JBIJBH010000206.1:0-6629 GCA_044345315.1 Lysobacteraceae bacterium | reverse complement strand
CATTCATCGCTCCATGCAACGCCGACGGCGGAATCGCCTGCAGCGGTTCCGCCCTACGACTGACGCCTTGCGGCTACCTGTCGAGAGTTGCTCGCTCGCATCTGCGGATGCGCCGGTGCGGGCCTGTACGATCCGACGGCTTGCGGTTGCGGTGAGGGGTGGGTAAAACGGCAGGTGTGACTCGGGGATGTTGTCGATCCGGAGTGGGTGTTTTCCACTCGAATCTGTCGGCGTGGTTACGCGATCGGAGTCGTAGTGTGGGCTTCATGCCCACCACGTCGATGTCCCCGCGCGGGCGACAGGCAAGTTGATCGTGGTTCTCGGGTGCGATCACGATGTTGATCGAGGAATGGCGGTCATGGTGGGCGTAAAGCCCACCCTGCGAGACTGATCAAAGGAGGATAGTGCAGCGATGATGCCCACGCCGAATCAGGTCAATCAGTATCACGTGTTCCTTGCCTCGCCCGGCGACGTGGCGGCCGAGCGGGAGTGTGTCCGCAGGTTCTTCGATGAATACAACCGCCATACGGCGCATATCTGGCGCGCCAGGTTCGAGGTGGTGGACTGGGAGAATTACGCGAGCATCGGCGTTGGCCGGCCGCAGGAACTGATCACGCTGCAAACGCTGGAGAAGTACAAACAGTCTCTGGCCTTGGTCATCGGCATCATGGGTCAGCGGTTCGGGTCGCCGACCGGCAAAGCGGAATCGGGAACCGAGGAAGAGTTCAACTGGGCGATGGACAGCCATCAGGCTTCCGGCTTCCCGGAAATCAAATGGTTCTTCCGCAAGGTGGACACACTTGCGTTGCCGTCCGATCCCGACCAGGCGGATGCGGCGTTGGACCAATGGAAGAAAGTCCGCGCTTTCCGCAAGCGCATGCAGGACCTCAATAACCCGGTCTTCTACGCGGAGTATCCGAGTCCGACCGGGTTTTCCGAGGTCTTCGAGCGAGACCTCAACCGATGGCTGGCCGATCCGGTGCGCCCATGGGCCGCACAACGGGCGGTCCACGTTGCTGCCACGGGCATAGCGACTGCGACTGTACTACCCGCCGAGTTCGATGCGGAACGCTACCGGACTGCCGTCCTCAAACGTTACGACAAGCTCAACTTCGAGATGCTAGACACGACAGGCGCGTTCTACAGTGCCGTGCGGCTTTGGTCCGTCTTCGTGCCACAGTCCGTACGCGAGTGCCACCAATACAACCCGCGGCTGCTGGAAATCCCGAAGGAGCACCAGCGGCGGCTGCTGGATGCCGGCGAGATCACCGAGAAGGAACTGGAGGAAGCCGAGCAGCAGGCGGACCGTCTGCGCCAGGAGTACTTCCAACAGCCGCTCCGCCCTGTGCTGGAGGTCGTGGACGAGGCCCTTCGCGCATCGCTGGCGGGGATCGGGCGGAAGCTGGTCATCCTGGGTGATCCGGGCTCCGGCAAGTCGTCCCTGATCCGATATCTGGCCCTGCGCTGGGCGGGCCTTGCCGAGCCGGTAGTCCGGGACACACAGCCCATTCCTCTGGTCATCGAGTTGGGTGCCTACGCCCGTTGGGAGTGCGACGGGCGCAAGGACTTCATCCGCTATCTGGAAGAAGGCCCGATCTGGCACGAATGGCAGCGCGGCCTGCTTGGTCGGCTGCTCGAACAGCCCGGGCGGGTCGTTCTGCTGCTTGATGGCCTGGACGAAGTATTCGACGTGCAGGCGCGCGGATCGGTGGTCAACGATATCCAGCGCTTCTGCACTCAGTGTGCCCGCGTACCGGTCGTCCTGACCTCGCGCGTGGTGGGCTATCAGGCGCAGCCATTGCGCGAGGCCGAGTTCCAGCACTTCATGCTGCAGGATCTGGACCCCGCGCAGATCACAGACTTCCTGAATCGCTGGCATGAAGTCACCTTCGACGACACCACACAGGCGACACCGAAGCGCGACCGTCTGCAGAAGGCGATCCGCGACTCGAAGTCCATTGCCATGCTGGCCGGCACCCCCCTGTTGTTGACGATGATGGCCGTTCTCAATCGCAATCAGGAACTGCCGAGGGCCCGGGCGGACCTCTATGCCCAGGCGTCGCGCGTGCTGCTGCATCAATGGGACACGGAGCGCGCGCTGGCTGATTTTCCGGGGATGAGCGACGAGATCGATCTGCGGGCGAAGACGGACATCCTCCGCCGTATCGCCGCGCACATGCAGGCTGGCCCGGGAGGGCTGAAGGGCAATCTGGTTGACAGCGCGACGCTGGCCGGGTTGATCGAGGGCTACCTGCACGATGAACTCAATTTCTCCCAGGCCCGCGCCGCGGCCCGGGCGGTGGTCGATCAGTTGCGCCAGCGCAACTTCATCCTGTGCTTCGTGGGCGCGGACAGCTACGCGTTCGTGCACCGCACGTTCCTGGAGTACTTCTGCGCGACCGATGTCGTCCATCAATTCAATGTCGCGAAGACGCTGGACATCGATGGCTTGATCGGCCTGTTCGACCAGCATTGCCGCGACGATGACTGGCGCGAGGTGTTGCGATTGATCTGTGGTCAGATCGACGAGCCGTTTGTCGGGCGCTTGGTTGCGCACCTGGCCACACGCACGGATTTAGAGAGCTGGGACGGTGAAACATCGTTGCCGGAATTACGGTTGGCGATTGATTGCCTTAACGAGGCGAGGAATATTGCGCGGCTCGAAGGTGCTGGTTCAATTCTCATCGAGGCCTTGCTTCGAGTCTATATTCCCGGGAAGGGATCACCAAGCTTTCTTGAACTGTTGCTTGCATCTCAGCGCGAGATCGGTAGCCGATGGCCCGGAGCGGAATCGCTGCATGCGACCATTCTTGACCGCCAATCCGAAGTGGATGATTACAGTTGGATTGGCCTCTACTTAGTTCAGTTCCTGGCCTGCGTTAGCCCAGACAGACAGTTAATCGAGGATCTCATCACTTCGAAGGAGACGTGGCTGCGCACGGGCGCCTATTTGGCGCTGGCGAAGACATGGCCGGACCGGACCGCTCGCGATCTATTGGCTCAGCGTGCCGTTGAAGAGGAGGACAGTATTGTGCGCAGTCTTGTACTCCAGATGCTGGTGAACACATGGCAGGACCAGGCCACCCGCGACCTGCTCGTCCAGCGCGCCTTCCAAGATGCGGACATAGATCCTCGCGGCGCAGCCTTTTCTGCGTTGGGCAGGATGCACTCCGAGTTTGGGCGTATTCTTCCGACACGAGACATTGACGGCCTCGCGCCGTATCTCGATCCCCTCGAACCGATTCCACGCCAGCACATCGAGAAAGCCGCAGCGCAGGTTGGCATCCGTCCGGACGACATCGATGCCCAAGTCGCCTCTCTTTCGGCTCACCTGGGGTGGGACATCACGGTTGGAGCGAGAGCCAAGCCGCCCGAGTAAGGACCGTAGCAAGTAGCCCGGGTAAGCGGAGCGCACCCGGGATGATCGGCACGTGATACCCGGGTGCGGCCTGCGGCCTTACCCGGGCTACGGGAAGCCAATCAAGGCAATGTTCGGATTGCTTCACTGCAGTCGCGTGATCCCCCTCAACGCACCACCTCCACCCCCAACACCGCCCCGTCCGCTGTCTTCGTCACCCTGAACCGATACGTCCCCGCCTCGGCCATGGTCAGGGTGATGTTCGAGCCGCGGAAGGCGAGGGGGAGGGTGGCGCCGGGTGCGATGGCGCCTGGGCCGGGGGCGCCGAGGTCGATGGTGGACCAGTCTTCGCTGGCGAGTTTGAAGCTGTGCACGCCGGCGGGGAGGGCGAGTTCGGCGATGTAGTCGTTGCCCTGGGCGACGAGGCGCGTGCCGAGGCCCCAGTCGTTCATCGAGCCGCGGAGGTGGATGGGCGCGCTGTCGAGGCGCTGCATCGGGTCGGTGGTGCGGACGAGGCGCAGCGGGTCGCCGCCTTCGATCACTTCGAGCGCCTGCACGGCGCCGCGGTCGTCGCGGCGGATGGCGAGGGTGAGGTTCATGTCGGCGACGACGAGGCGGTCGTCGTCGATCGCGATCAGTTCGCCCACGTCTTCGCCGGAGGCGACGACGCCGAGGCGCGCGCCGCGGTCTTCCAATCGCACCTGCCAGCCCGGCGCTTCGTAATGGCCGACCAGCGCCGCGCGCTGTGCGGCGGTGATGTCGACCTCGTCCACACGCCGCGGTGCGAGCGCGTTCCAGCCGAGCGATTCGGCGATCGTGCCGATCAGCGCGCGGGCGAGGCGCTGTCCGCCCTGCGCGTTGACCATCACCACGATGGCGCGGCCGTTGTCGACGCCGGCGACGAGCCTGGCTTCGAAGCCGTAGTTGACGCCGTCGTGGCCGAAGCGGGTCTCGTCGTCCGTGCGTTCGAGCGACACGCCGAGGCCGTAGCCGTTCTGCACCGGGGTCAGCATCGCGCGCACGAGCGCGGGGTCGAATGCGCCGCGCTCGCCCGCGTGTGCGCGCTGCAGCGCGATCGCGAAGCGCGCGAGATCGGTCGGCGTGGTCCACAGTCCGGCCGCGGCCTGTTCGGGATGCACGCGATAACCGCCGGCGATCCGCGCGCCACCGGTGTGACCGCTTGCGCGCGATTCAGGCCCGGGCGCGGCGTAACCGCTGGCGATCATGCCCAGCGGATCGAACACATGCCGCTGCGCGAGCGTCGCGAATTCGGTGCCGGTGGCGTCGGTCAGCGCCACCTGCGCGAGGGTGTAGCCGCCGCCCGAATAACGGTAGCCGCTGCCGGGCGTCGCCGCGATCGTCACTGCGCCGCTGTTGGCGGGCGCATCGCCGCGCAGCACCTGCAGCGGGGTCGGGATCGCGCCCTCGGGCGCATAGCCCTGATAACCGTGACCGTCGACGCCGCCGGTGTGCGACAACAACTGGCGCAGGGTCGGAAATCCGGTCACGTCGTCGGCGCGCGGGATGCGCCAGCCGTCGCGGGTCCCGGCCACGGGGTTGTCGAGATCGATGTCGCCGCGCGCGGCCAAGGTCAGCGCGGTTGCGGCGGCCACCGGTTTGCTGATCGATGCGGCCTGGAAGCGCGTCTCCGGCGTGACCGGCGCGCAGGACTCGAGATCGTGCACGCCCCAGGCCGCGGCCCACACGATTTCGCCGCGATCGACCACCGCCACGCTCACGCCCGGGGCGTGCATCGCGCGCATGTGCGCCGCGAGCGGCTTCGCCGGTTCGCGCTGCGACATCACGGCGGTGCGCACGTTCGCGGCGATGCGTGCGATCGTGGCCTGCTCCTCGGCGTCTGCGAAGGCGGTACTCGCCGGCGTCCACGGGCATGCGGCGCGGGCGGCGGTCGGGATCAGCGCAGCGCACAGCCCCAATGCGATGGCGGTACGTGCGAAGCGGAGCGCGGCAACCGGCATGGCGGACTCCTGTCGTCGATGGTGGTCGATGCCTGCGGTCAATTCGCGAGCTCGCTCACGAACGTCGGCAGCGACCACGCGCCGCCGGGGAAACCCCTGCACTGCCCGGTCGAGTGTTCGCCGCTGCGCACGAAGGAGTTGCCGTCCCAGATCCAACTGGTGGAATACCAGCAGTCGCCGAGGCCGCGGCCCTTGTGTTCGGCGGCGAGCGTGCCGGCGTCGAAGGCATTGGCGTCGGCGGTGACGAGCACGGGGCGAAACGGCGGGCGATCCTCGATGATCCAGTAGCCGCTGCCGGCGTTGTAGGCGGCGAGCCAGCAGCGGGTGGAGACCAGCAGTTTCGTTTTCGTCAGGCGCACGATCTCCAGCGGCTGCGGGTCGTCACCCTCGTGCAGATCCATGCAGTCCTCCTCGCCGGTGGATTGCTCCAGCGCCTTGCGCAGGGCTTCGCCGTGGCGGTCGAGAAAGCGTTCGTCCGCGGGTAGCGGTGGATGCAGCGCCGCGGCGCTGATCTTCGGTACCGGCAGCGGCGGCAGCACGCCGGATTCGGCGCGCGCTCCGCGGCGCACGAGGGCGCCGGGCGTGGCGATGCGCCCCTGGGCTTCGTCCATCTTCAGCAGCACCGCGGTCGCGCCGCGGTCCGACAGCGTCCAGGTCACGTCGCCGGCGCTGAATTCGATCCGGGTGTGATGCAGCAGCGCCTTGAGCAGCGCGGTCGTCTGCGCTGGCTTGAGATCGGCGACGGCATCGTTGCGGTGCATCGCAACGCTGCCGAGGGCGCGGCCGTCGATCGACACGGTCAGCGTGAAGCGTTCGGGCAGGCTGGAGAGAACGCTTTCCTCCCAATCGTCGCCGAGCGTGACCCGGGCGGTGGTCGTCGTGCCGGCACCGGCCTTGCGCGTCAGCAGCACGCTGACCGGCGGGCTGTTGGATTCGTCCTGATACCCCGCGGCGCGGCAGGTGCGGGTGTTGTCGCAGGCCAGTTCCCAGTCCTGATGCTGGAACGTGACGGGTTCGGGTTCGGCGGTTTGTGCGGGCAGCGCGGCGAGCAGCACGAGGCCGGCGGCGAATTGGCGTGCGCTGCGGTGCGGAGTCATGGCGGGCCGGGTCCGTGCGAGTCGAAGACACGGTCAGCATACCCGAGCGCCGGCGCGCGACCACTGCGATTGTGCCTTGGCCTGAGGTGTCCCCACGTTTTCTTTTCACAAGAAAAGGGGTCTTCGTGAATTGGTGGGGGCGAGTTTGCCGGTGCAGTGTTCGAAATTGCACGGCATCGGCGCTTTGTTTTTCGC
>JBIJBH010000361.1:0-4304 GCA_044345315.1 Lysobacteraceae bacterium | reverse complement strand
GCGACGACCGGGATCAGTTCGCAGTGACCGGCTCGCGGGCGCCGGGCGATGCGGCGCGCGTCTCCCGCCGCAGTCAGGCCGTGATGGAAGCGCCCGCAGCGGTGATGGCGCCGCCGCCCCCCGCGCCGCCGCCGCCGTCCGCGCCGATGGAAATGGTGGTGCCCGGAGACGCCGCCGCGGTCGGCGGTTCCGCGAACGCGCCGGGCCAGGGCGTCTCGATCCGACTGCAGCCCTGGGCCCCTGATTCGGAATACGCCCGTCGTCTGCGCGCCGCGAAGCCGGAAGACCTCTACGCGCTGTATCTCGACGAGCGCGACAGCCACGCCGGAAGCACCGCGTTCTATCTCGACGTGGCCGATCTGCTGCTGCAGAAAGGCCGCCGCGGCGAAGCGCTGCGGGTGCTGTCGAATCTCGCCGAGTTGCGCCTCGAAAATCGCCATGTGCTGCGCGTGCTCGGCTACCGGCTGATGCAGGCGCAGGACTACCCGCGCGCGGTCGAGGTGTTCCGCGAAGTGCTGCGTCTGGCCGACGAGGAGCCGCAGAGCCATCGCGATCTCGGTCTTGCGCTCGCCGCCGCGGGCGATCGTCAGGCCGGCATCGAGCATCTGTACGAAGTCGCCACCCGCCCCTGGGACGCGCGGTTCGCAGAAGTCGAACTGGTCGCGCTCAACGAGATGAACGCGATCCTCGCCACCAGTCCGAAGCCGCTGCAGACCGGGTTCGTCGATCCGCGCCTGCTCAGGAACATGCCGCTCGACCTGCGCGTGGTCTTGGCCTGGGACAGCGACAACAGCGACATGGACCTGTGGGTCACCGACCCCAACGGCGAGAAGTGCTATTACGGCAACCCCAACACCTATCAGGGCGGGCTGATCAGCGACGACTTCACCGGCGGCTACGGCCCCGAGGAATTCGTGCTGAAGGACGCGAAGCCGGGCAAGTACAAGGTCGAGGCCAATTTCTTCGGCGACCGTCAGCAGATCGTCACCGGCGCGACCACGCTCACCCTGCGCCTGAGCACCGGCTGGGGCACGCCGCGGCAGCAGGACCAGACCGTGACCCTGCGCCTCGCCGGCCGCAGCGAGACCGTGTTCGTGGGCGAGTTCGAGGTGAAATGACCCTCATCGGGCCGTCGCGCCTTCGGCGGGCGCGGCGGCCGTGGCAGCAGGCACGGCCTTCAGCCCGAACAGCGGCCGCAGCCAGCGCACCCTCCGCACGATCTCGAACCCGAGGAAACTGAGCGCGAAGGTCGCCAACACCAGCAGCGGGCCTTCGACCGCCGGCCGCAGCCCCAGCGGCTGCGCGTTGTGGGCGAGGACGACGATGAGCGTCTGGTGCAGGATGTACACCGGGAACACCGCTTCGCGCAGATAGCGCAGCGCGGGCCCGTCGCGGAACGCGATCCGCTGCGCGTAGCCGAGCACTGCCACGATCGCGCCCCACTGGAATGCCGCCCAGCCCGCGCGCTGCAGCATGCGCAGCGCGTCCGGCGCCGGGTCGGCTTCGGAGTACATGCCGTAATACACGGTCAGCAGCGCGTAGATCGCCACCGAGAGGGCGAGGGCGCGATGACGCGCGGCTTCCAGCGCGGACCAGAAGCGCGGCTCGCGTGCGAGCAGCACGCCGAGCAGGAACAGCGGCAGGTACTGCGCGTGGTTGTACCAGTCGTCGACGAGGGCATGCGTCGAATCGAAACGGTCGAGCAGTATCAGGCGCGCCGCGGCCAGCCACGCGATCGGCCACAGCAGCACGCCGGAGCCCTGCAGCCGGGAGGCGAGCGTTTCGGCGATCCGCGCCGACAGCCCCGGCGCACCCCGCAGCAGCGCCCAGGCCAGCAGGGTGTACACCCAGAGGTAGGCCACGAACCACAGGTGGTTCCAGGTCGGCAGGATCAGGCAGCCGTCCGGGTCGCAGAAACGCTGGTCGGCCTGCAGATAGCGGCCCCAGAAGGCGAGATAGCCATCGTCGTAGCCACCGGGCAACTGCTCGACGACCTCGTAGTAGGCCTGCGGCACCACCACGACCAGCATGCCGAAGGCGAGGGGGACCAGCAGTCTCCACGACCGTTCGGCGACGAATCCTCGGCCGCCCGGGCGGCGGGCGAACAGGAAGGCCGTGGCCACGCCCGAGACCACGAACAGCAGCGACAGCCGCCACGGGCTGGTGAGGCGCATCAGCGGTTCCAGATCAGGCGAAGCGAAGGGGCTCTTCACGTGCCAGTCCCAGGTCACGTAGTACATGCCCACGTGGTAGAGGATCAGCAGGCAGAAGGCGACGACGCGGATCCAGTCGAGGTCGAGGCGGCGATGCATGGCGGGCTCCTGGGCCGGGATGGCGCGGCCGAGTCTCCGCGTCGCTGCGCATCAGGCCAGCCCGAAGTGCCGGATCGCGGGGCCGCAGTGACGAATCGCGGGCGGCGAGGGACGATCCGGGATCGGCCGTCGCCCCGCCGGCCTAGAATGCGCGGATGCCGACGGACCTCCCTGCGCCTCCGCCCCAGCTTCCCGACGCCGCAACGCCGCCCGCGCAGCCGGGACCCGGGCCGGCGCTCTACTGGCGCCACCCGCGCTGGTTCGAGGTCGGCTTCTGGGTGGCGCTGACGGTCGTCAATGCGATCGCCAACAGCCGGGTGGCGCAGATGGACATCGCCCGCGCCGGCCTGGGCTTCGAGGACTGGAAGCCGGTGCTGTGGGAGTGGTCCAGCGGCCTCGCCATCCTCGCCCTGGTGCCGGCGATCGTCTGGTTCAGCCGGCGCTTTCCGCTGCACTGGGACACCCTGGCGCGGAGTCTGCCGATGCATGCGCTCGGCAGCCTCGTCTTCTCGCTGGCCCACGTGCTGGCCATGGTCGGTCTGCGCGAGGTCGTATACGCCAGCCAGGGCCAGGACTACGACTTCGGTCACTGGCCGACCTCGCTGCTGTACGAATATCTGAAGGATGTCCGCGGCTACGTGATGATCGTGGCGATCATCGAGAGCTACCGCTTCATCGTCCGCCGGCTGCGCGGCGAGGCCGCGCTGCTGGGGCGGCCGGACGAGGGCGATCCGGTGGACGCGGTGGACCGCCCGGAACGCTTCCTCGTGCGCAAGCTCGGTCGCGAGTTCCTGATCGCCGCCGGTGACATCGACTGGCTGCAGGCCTCGGGCAATTACGTGAATCTGCGGGTGCGCGGCCACGACTACCCCCTGCGCAGCACCATCGCCGGGATCGAGGCGCGCCTGGATCCGGCGCGTTTCGTCCGCGTGCACCGCAGCTGGATCGTCAATCTGGCGCGGGTGGCTTCGATCGAACCGCTGGAGACCGGCGATGCCCGGGTGCACATGGAGGGGGGGGCAGTCCTGCCCTGCAGTCGGACCTTCCGCGAGGCGCTGCGCGCACGATTCGGCCGCGGCTGATCGGCCGGAGCCAAAGCCGGCGCTGCCGGGCAGGGGCGGTCTGCTGCTAGAATCCCGGGTCTTTGCTGCAAGCGCACATCGCCATGATCGAACTCAACCCGATCCGCCAGCGCATCGCCGACCTCCAGGGTCGGCTCGATGCGCTGAGGGGGTATCTTTGACTACGACGCCAAGGTCGAGCGTCTGGAAGAAGTCAACCGCGAACTGGAAAGTCCCGATGTCTGGAACGATGCCGAACGCGCGCAGGCCCTCGGCCGCGAGCGTTCGATGCTCGACAAGACCGTCAACGGCATCCGCGACCTGAAGGAAGGCCTGGCCGGCGCGGGCGAACTGCTCGATCTGGTCGAGATGGAGAACGACGACGACACCGCGCAGGCGATCCAGGCCGACGTCGAGCGCTACGCCAGGGGCGTGGACCAGCTCGAATTCCAGCGCATGTTCTCCGGCAAGATGGATTCGGCCAACGCCTATGTCGACATCCAGGCCGGTGCCGGCGGCACCGAGGCCCAGGACTGGGCGGAAATGCTGCTGCGCATGTACCTGCGCTGGTGCGAATCGCGCGGCTGGAAGACCGAACTGATGGAAGCCAGCGCCGGCGACGTGGCCGGCATCAAGTCGGCGACCGTCCGGGTCGAAGGCGATTACGCCTACGGCTGGCTGAAGACCGAGATCGGCGTCCACCGGCTGGTGCGCAAGTCGCCGTTCGATTCCGACAACCGCCGGCATACCTCGTTCACGTCGGTGTTCGTCTCGCCGGAAGTGGACGACGACATCGACATCGAGATCAATCCGGCCGACCTCAAGACCGACGTGTATCGCTCCTCGGGCGCCGGCGGCCAGCACGTCAACAAGACCGAGTCCGCGGTGCGCATCACCCACGTGCCCAGCGGGATCGTGGTCGCCTGCCAGA
>JBIJBH010000205.1:0-6675 GCA_044345315.1 Lysobacteraceae bacterium | reverse complement strand
AAGCCCGCGGACCCGGCGCGCAGCGCCGGGCGCAACCGACGGGGTGTGCTTTCTTTGGGCCACTCTTTCTTTGCACAAGCAAAGAAAGGTGGCTCGCTCGCGCCAGCGAGCGAAACCACGGGACGAGAGGAAAACCCCGACGGCCGTTGCTGTCGAGTCGATGAAAAAGCAGATCCCTCGCCGATGGCTCGGGATGACAGAACACTGTCGAATCGGCCCGAGCTATTCGCCTATTACAGAAAAACTTCTGCATCACCCAGCTTGATTTGCACGCAACGCTCGCTGCCGCAGCGCCGGCGCGTTATCGGCGATCTCTCACCGCCGATCCTTCATCGCCATCACCACCCCCAGCCCCGCGAGCAGCGAGACCGCGGCGGTGCCGCCGTAGCTGAGCAGGGGCATGGGCACGCCGACCACCGGCAGCAGGCCGGAGATCATGCCGGCGTTGACGATCACGTAGACCGAGAACGCGAGGCCGAGCGCGCCGGCGAGCAGGCGCGAGAAGGTGTCGCGGGCTTCGCTGGCGATCCACAGGCAGCGGCCGACCACGAACAGGTACAGCGCGAGGGTGACGGTGACGCCGATCCACCCGAATTCCTCGGCCAGCACCGCGAAGATGAAGTCGGTGGTGTGTTCGGGCAGGTAATCCAGATGCGACTGCGAACCCTCGCCCCAGCCCTGTCCGGTCCAGTAACCGGAGCCGATCGCGATCTTCGACTGGATGATGTTCCAGCCGGTGCCGAGCGGATCGGATTCGGGATCGAGGAAGGTGCGGATGCGATCCTGCTGGTACGGGCGCAGCAGCCAGAACCAGGCGACCGGCGCGGCCGCGGCGACGCCGGCGCCGGCGAACGCGAACCAGCGCCACGACAGCCCGGCGAGGAACAGCGCGAACGCGCCGCTGGACGCGACCAGCATCGCGGTGCCGAAGTCCGGCTGCATCAGGATCAGCAGTGTCGGCGTGGCGACGATGCCGCCGGCGATCAGCACGGTGCCGAAACGCGGCGGCAGCCGCTCGTGGTGCAGATACCACGCGGCCATCATCGGCAGCGTGAGCTTGAGCAGTTCCGCCGGCTGGAAATAGAACACGCCGAGATTGATCCAGTGATTGCCGTGCTTGCCGTCGCCGATGAACAGCACCGCGATCAGCGGCAGCAGCGACCCGGCGAAGATCAGCGGGGTCACGCTGCGGAGCTGGGTCGGCGAGACCCGCGACAGCAGCCACAGTGCGCCCAGACCCACCGCATAGCGCGCGCCCTGCGCCAGCGCCAGGCGCGGACTTTCGTTGCCCGCGCTGTAGAGCACGGCGAGACCGATGACCATCAGCGCCAGCAGCGCGCCGAGCAGCGGCAGATCGAGCGTGCGGGTGAAGCGCAGCAACAGATCGATCACCCAGCGCAGCAGGCTCTTCATCGCGTCGGCTCCCGCGGCGGAGCGGCCGGTGTGGCCGTCGGGGGCGCCGGACTCCGAGGCGTCGGATTCGACGGCATCGCATTCGCGGGCGCCGCATTTGGCGTCGCCGCGTTGGCGACCGCAGCCGGCGCACTGGTCGTGGTGGCGACGACGTTCGCGAAGGGATTGGCGGCCAGTGCCGCGGCGAGCGTCTTCGGATCGGGCTCCGGCATCTTGCCCAGCAGCCAGGCGTCGAAGATCTTGCGCGCGATCGGCGCCGCGGTGCTGGAGCCGTAGCCGCCGCCTTCGACCACCACCGCCAGCGCGATCGTCGGGTTTTCGGCCGGCGCGAAACCGATGAACAGCGCGCGATGGCGCAGATGCATCGGCAGTTTCTTAGGATCGAGACTGGCGCTGCCGCGGCGGCTGATGACCTGCGCGGTGCCGGTCTTGCCGGCGATCCGGTACGGAATGCCGTAGCTGATCACCCGTGCGGTGCCGCCGGGGCCATGCACGGTGCGGACCATGCCTTCGTGCACCACCTGCAGATTGGCGGGATTGCGCGTGATCGCGCGCGGCGCGGGCTGTGCGAGCATCGTCCACGGGCGATCGAAATCGTCGCGCCGCTCCTTCACCAGATGCGGCCGGCGCAGGCGGCCGCCGTCGGCCAGCGCCGCGGTGCTCTGCGCGAGCTGCAGCGGCGTCGCTTTCCAGAAGCCCTGGCCGATGCTGGAGATGACAGTGTCGCCGGGATACCACGGCCCCTGCTTTTTCGCGTTCTTCGCCTTCCACTCCGGCGAGGGCAGGATGCCGCCGGATTCGCCGGCCAGATCGATTCCGGTGGGCGCGCCGAAGCCGTAGAGGGCGAGGTATTCGTCGAACTTGCGGATGCCCATGTCCAGCGACAGCCGGTAGTAGTAGGTGTTCACCGAATCGGCGATCGCCTTGCGCGCATCGGTCCAGCCGTGGCCGCCGGTGTGCGAATCGCGATAGCCGCGGCGCTGCCCGGCGAGCCGGAACTCGCCGGTCGACAGCACCCGGTCGTCCGGCGTGCGCAGCCCGCTGTCCAGACCGGCGAGTGTGATCAGCGGCTTGAGCGTCGAACCCGGGGCGATGCCGCCGAGCACGTTGCGGTTGAACAGCGGCCGCGCCGGATCGTCCATCAGCCGGCGATAGTCGGCATGGGAGATGCCGTTGACGAACAGATTGGGGTCGTAGCTCGGCAGGCTGACCATCGCCAGGATCTCGCCGGTGCGCGGATCGATCGCCACCGCCGAGCCGGTGAGATCGCCGAAGGCGAGGGTCGCGGCGCGCTGCAGATCGACGTCGAGACTCAGGCGCAGATCGGCGCCGGGCGTGGCCGGGATCCGGCCGAGGCTGCCGATGATCCGGCCCTCGACGTTGGTCTCGATCTGTTCGTAGCCGATCTGGCCGCGCAGCATTTCGTCGTAGTAACGCTCGACCCCCGTCTTGCCGGTATGGCCGAAGGTGGCCATGCCTGCGCCCAGTTTTTCCAGGTCGCGCTTGTCGATGCGGGCGACGTAGCCGATCACGTGCCCGAACAGGTCGCCATGGGGATAACGGCGGGTGAGATACGGCACCAGTTCGACGCCGGGATATTTCCAGCGATCGACCGCGAATCGCGCGGCTTCCTCGTCGGTGATCTTCAGGCGCAGGGTCACCGGCAGGAAGCTGCGGGTCGCGCGCCGGGTCTCGTGGAAACGCGCGATGTCCTCGGGCGAGAGCGCGATGATCTTCGACAGCGACGCGATCAGCGCGTCGATATCGCCGGCTTCGGCCGGGACCACGTCGAGGCGGTAGGCGGGCACGTTGTCGGCCAGCACCCGGCCCTTGCGATCGTAGATCAGCCCGCGCGCCGGCACTTCCGGACGCTGCTTGATGCGGTTGTCCGCCGACTTCTTGGCGTAGTCGGTGTGTTCGAGCACCTGCAGCCGGAAGTACCACGCCGACAGCCCGACCAGCGCCAGCACCACGCCGAGGAAACCGAGCGCGGCGCGGGCGCGGAACTGCGCGGTCTCGAGCGCGGTGTTGCGGATCTGGCTGCGTCCCATCGTCCGCGCCTCAGCGTTTGCGGCCCACACGCAGGCCGTCGAGCAGCACGAACAGCGGCGGCCACAGCAGCGCGCCGACCAGCGGCGTCCACCAATGCAGCCAGCCCTGCAGGTCCTGGCCGAACACGAAATGCGCGGCGGCGACGATGATCCGGTCGTTGAGCAGCAGGCCGCCGATCGCCAGCGCCTGCTGCGCCATCGGGAAGAAGCGCAATTGCGGCCGGAAGCGCTGCAGGATGAAGGTCATCACCGTCAGCCGCAGCGCCTGTTCGCCGAACAGGGTGCCGAAGGCGATGTCGGCGATGAGGCCGATCCCGAAGGCCAGACCGAGACCGACCCGCTCGTGATCCTCCAGCAGCCAATAGGCCAGCACCAGCGCCAGCCAGTACGGCCGCAGCGGCGCGATCATCTCCGGCAGCGGCAGCAGACCGAGCAGCAGGGCGACGAAGATGCTCGCCGGAAACAGCCAGGGGCGGCGCACGCGGCTCATCGCGCGGGCTCCTGTGCCGGCGGCGTTGGCGCGGCGCCCGATGACGTCGCGGCGGACGGTGTCGCGGAGGGCGGTGTCGTGACTGGAGGCGCCGTGACCGGCGGTGTCGTCGCCGGCGTCGCGGCGTTCGAGGACGCGGACCCAGCGCCGGCATCCGCACCTGCCGCGGCGCTGTCCGGCGACGTCGGCGGTACGTTCGCGGGTACGTTCGTTGGCACGCTCGCCGGCGCGCCGGGCGGACGCTGGCGCAGCAGCAGCACGTCGCGACCGCGATCGAGCTGCGCCGCCGGCCGCAGTTCGCCGACCAGGAAAGCGCGGCTCTCGTCGCGGCGCAGGCGGACGATGGTGCCGACCGGGAAACCCGGCGGGAAACGTCCGCCCAGCCCGGAGGTGACGATGCGATCGCCGACCTTCACGTCGCTGGAGGTCGGAATGTTCGCCAGTTCGATCCGGTCGCCGCGGCCGTAGGCGACCAGACGGATGCCGTTGCGCGCCACCGCCACCGGCACCGCATGATCGGGATCGGTCAACAGCAGCACGGTCGCGGTGCCCGAGCGCACGTCGATCACCTGGCCGACCAGACCGCCGGCGTCGATCGCCGCCTGCCCCGGACGCACGCCCTGATCGGCGCCGATGGCGAGGGTGAGCCGCTGCCGGGTGGGATCGAGCGCGATGTCGAGGATCGGCGCCAGCTGCACGTCCAGCCCGCCCTGCTCGGCCGCGCCGAGCAGCCCGCGCAGACGCGCGTTCTCGGCCGCCGAGGCCTCCAGCCGCGCGATCCGCGCGTTGCTGATCAGCAGCGCGTTGCGCAGGGTCTCGTTCTCGCGCATCAGCCGCGCGCGGCTGGACGCGGTGTCGCGCACGTCGTCGCCGAGCCGCGCCGGCAGGCCCGCCAGCCGCCACAGCGGCTGCACCGCATGTTCGATCTGCACCCGGATCGCGCTCAGCCAGCCGCCGCGATGGTCCAGCACCATCAGCGCGATCGCCAGGGTCAGCGCGACCAGCAACCGCAGGGTGCCGGCGATGTCGTCGGAACGCGATGCGGAAGGGCCGGCGTAGGAAGGCACGTCAGAACGTCAGGTGGGGTTCGCGGCGGGAGGGTCGGAGAAGATCGCGACGGTGGACATGCGCGGTGGACAGCGCGCGGTGAATCTCGGCATGGAACAACACCACGACCATCGCAGCGAGGGATTGCGAGCGGTGGCGTGATCCCCGGGCCACGGAGGGACCCGCGCAACCGGCTGCAGGCCGGCTGCGGAGACGGACGAAACCCATGCGTTTCGCCCGTCTCTCCGGACCGGCACAGCGATGCGCCGTGTCCGGAGACGAGGTCATTCCGGAGAGAAGAACTCGTTGCCGTGCATGTCGACCAATTCCAGCGCACGGCCGCCGCCGCGGGCGACGCAGGTCAGCGGGTCGTCGGCGATCTGCACGTGCAGGCCGGTTTCCTCGCTGATCAGGCGATCGAGATCGCGCAGCAGCGCGCCGCCGCCGGTGAGCACGATGCCGCGCTCGGCGACGTCCGCGCACAGTTCCGGCGGAGTCTGCTCCAGCGCCAGCTTGATCGCGCTGACGATGCCGCCCAGCGGCTCGCGCAGGGCATCCAGCACTTCGTTGGAATTGAGCTTGATCACCCGCGGCACGCCCTCGGCGAGATTGCGCCCGGAGACTTCCATCTCCAGCACGCTGGCCTGCGGGTAGGCGCAGCCGATCTCCAGCTTGATCCGCTCGGCGGTGGCCTCGCCGATCAGGGTGCCGTGAGCGCGGCGCACGTAGTTGATGATCGCCTCGTCGAAGCGGTCGCCGCCGATCCGCACCGACTGCGCGTAGACGATGCCGTTGAGCGCGATCACCGCGATTTCGGTGGTGCCGCCGCCGATGTCGATGACCATCGAACCGCGGGCCTCGGTCACCGGCAGGCCGGCGCCGATCGCAGCGGCCATCGGTTCTTCGATCAGGTACACCTCGCGCGCGCCGGCTTCCTGCGCCGATTCCTTGATCGCGCGGCGCTCGACGTTGGTCGAACCGCAGGGCACGCACACCAGCACGCGCGGGCTGGGCTTGAGGAAACGCGACTTGTGCACCTTGCGGATGAAGTGCTTGAGCATCTCCTCGGTGTAGGTGAAGTCGGCGATCACGCCGTCCTTCATCGGTCGCACCGTGGTGATGTGGCCGGGCGTGCGTCCGAGCATCTGCTTGGCCTCGGCGCCGACCGCGGCGACCGAACGGCTGCCGCCGCCGACGCGATCGTGGCGCACCGCAACCACCGACGGCTCGTTGAGCACGATGCCCTGGCCGCGGACGAAGATGAGGGTGTTGGCCGTG
Organism: Lysobacteraceae bacterium; assembly: GCA_044345315.1. Taxonomy (GTDB): domain Bacteria; phylum Pseudomonadota; class Gammaproteobacteria; order Xanthomonadales; family Xanthomonadaceae; genus Lysobacter_I. Next base: position 396 of record JBIJBH010000205.1, on the reverse strand, counting down.
CCCAGGTCGATGGACAGGTCGTTGGAGAACATGCCGCGGAACTTTTTGAACATCGGAAGACGTGCCGGTGGGGGAGCGTGCGGAGGGGGCCGGAGGGGCGGAGCGAGCGGGACGGGCCGGACGCCCGGAGGCGCGGAAATCGCGCTGCGGAGAGGGCTTTCGGCAGTCGCGTAGGGTAACAAAAAAACCGACTCCCGCCGCGGACTTCCGGCGCATTCCGCAGGCCGGGACGCAACTTCCGGCGCACCCGGCGCGGACACCGCCGACCCACCGAGCGGCTCGCCGGCGCTGGCGACCCCGGCGGGCAGCCGCTACCCTATGCGGCCCGCGCGCGACCCGCCCCGACACCGGACCAAGACCGACGATGGCTGCCCTGATCTGCGGCTCCCTGGCCTA
>JBIJBH010000204.1:0-6689 GCA_044345315.1 Lysobacteraceae bacterium | reverse complement strand
GCGAGGACGCCGCGCCGTGCGGCCACAGGCTCAGCCCTTCGGGTTGCGTCACAGCGGCCCGCCAGCGCCCGCGCGCCGCAGGCATCGAAACGGTGTGACCAGACCACCCGTCTGGCGCTGCGCGTCGCCCGAACCCTGGCGGGCCGCTGTGGCGCAACGCGGTGCATGCGGAGATATCAAACAGGCTCTCAGCGCGGCTGCCGCGCGCGCTGCAGCTGGATCGCGCGCAGGCGGTCGTCGGCGGTGCGTGCGGCCTCGGTGCCGGGGTAGCGATCGGCGACCCGCAGCAGGGTGGCTTCGGCCTCGTCGAGCTGGCGCAGGCCGTACTGGCACAGGCCGATCTTGAGCAGGGCGCCGGCGGCCTTGTCGTGGGTGGGATGGCGATCGAGCAGGATCTCGAACTGCTCCTGGGCCAGCGCGTAGTTCTGGGTGACGTAGTAGCTCTCGCCCAGCCAGTACAGCGCGTTCGGGGCGAACACGCCGTTGGGATGGACATCGAGGAACGCCTGGAAGGCGCGCGCCGCGTCGGCGTAGCGACCGGCCTTGAGCGCGTCGAAGGCGATGTTGTAGGCGCCCCGTTCGTCGCTGCTGCGGGCGATCGTCGATGCGTCGCCGTAGACCCGCGGCGCGCTGTCCTGCATCGTCGGGGCCGGCGTGGTGGCCGCTGGCGTGGTCGACGCGGCGGGCGTCGTCGCCGGGACGGGCGGCACGCTTGATGGCGTGGTCGACGGCGCCGACGGCACCGCGCCGGGCGCCGGGGCGACGCTTTCCAGCCGGTTGAGGCGGCCGTCCACGTCGAGATACTGATTGCGGCCCAGTTGCTTCTGCTGTTCGAGCTGCTGCTGCAGTTCCTCGATCTGCGACCGCAGCGACTGAACTTCGGTGCGCAGTTCGCCGACCTGATTGAGCAGATCGACATTGCCGGTGCGCATCGCCGAGAGCTGCTGCTCGATCGCGGTCAGGCGATCGGCGGTGCTCACGCGCTGGGCCATCGCCGGGGCGGCGAACACGAGCGCGAGGATCAGCGAAAAGAAGGCGAGCGGGCGTGCGATGCGCACGCGGGACGCTGACGGAAGACGGAGAGGATTCACGGCGGGCGACCCGGCAGGAAGATGTCGCGAGCAGAACATGACCGCGATGAACGCGGGCACCCCCGGCGGGGCGTCGCGACGGACGCCCCGCGCGGCGGGCGTCACTTCGCGGTGTAGACGATCTCGACGCGACGGTTACGGCCCCAGCAATCTTCGCTGGAGTCGGTGCAGATCGCACGCTCTTCGCCGTAGCTCACCACGGTGAGCTGCGTGCCGGAGCCGCCGTTGGCCTGCACCGCGGAAGACACCGCGTTGCCGCGGCGTTCGCCGAGGCCGAGGTTGTACTCGCGGCTGCCGCGCTCGTCGGCGTTGCCTTCGAGCGTGATGCGGGCGCTCGGGCGATCGCGCAGATACTTGGCGTGGCAGGCGACGATGTTCTGGAACTCGGGCTTCAGCGCGTCCTGATCGAAGTCGAAGTAGACCACGCGCTGGCGGAGGCAGGCGTCGGTGTCGAGATCGCCCGGGCCGTAGGTGCCGCTGCCGCCCATCGGGCCGGTGGTCACGCCCGGCGTGGTGGTGCCGGAAGTCCCGGGGCCGGTGGTGCCGCCGGTGTTCGGGTCTTCCTTCACTTTCTTCGTGCAGGCGACGGCGGTCGCGCAGAGGATCGCGGTGAGCAGCACTCGGGTCGTCTTGTTCATGGGGTCCTCGTCGGTGTCGCGTTTGGGATCGTGGGGATTCTGAAGGGATGATCGGAAGGAATGAGGCGGAATGCAGAGCTTCGGGTGCGGCGCGCGATGCGATCAGCGCGGCGACCGATACGGGCCCCAGGCCGGTTCGCGGACATCGCCGCCGGCGACCACGAGGCGCTGGCGGACGCGGGCGTCGGCGGAAACCGCATAGAGCACACCGCGGCCGCCTTCTCGCGCCGCGTACAGCACCATGCTCCCGTTGGGGGCGAAGCTCGGGGATTCGTCGAGCGAACCGGGCGAGAGCATCGACCAGCGCGGCGAACCGAGGCTGCGATCGAGCAGCGCGATACGGTACACGTTGCCGCTGCCCTGTGCCACGGCCATGCGCTTGCCGTCGGCGGACACCGTGGCGCGCGCGTTGTAGCTGCCCTGGAAGCTCAGGCGGGTCGCGTTGCCGCCGGTCGCGGATACCTGGTAGATCTGCGGCCGGCCGCTGCGGTCGGAAGTGAAGTAGATGGTGCTCCCGTCGGCGCTCCACACCGGTTCGGTGTCGATGCCGAAATGATTGGTCAGTTGGGTCAGCGCGCGGCTGCCCAGATCCATCACGTAGATCTCGGGATTGCCGCTGCGCGAGAGCGTCATCGCCAGTTTGCTGCCGTCGGGCGAGAAACTCGGTGCGCTGTTGATGCCGCGGAAGCTCGCGATCGGCGGCGGCAGGCTGCTGTCGCGGGTGACGTCGACGATGTAGATGCCGGGCTTGCCGCCGGCGAAGCTGACGAAGGCCAGCCTGCGTCCGTCGGGATGCCACGCGGGCGACATGATCGGCTGGTTGCTGGGCAGAACGGTGTGCGGGTTGTAGCCGTCGGCGTCGGCGACCATCAGCGCGTAGCGCGCATTTCTGCCGACGCCCGTCTGCACGACGTAGGCGATGCGGGTCCAGAACGCGCCGCGCACGCCGGTGATCTTTTCGTAGATCTCGTCGGCGATCTGATGGGCGAGATCGCGCATCGCATTGACGCGCGCGGTCTTCGAGTAGGCGAGCAGCCGGTTCCTGGCGATGTCGAACAGTTCGTACTCGACCCGGTAACCGCCGTCGCCGGTGTCGAGCACGCGGCCGACGACGATGTAGTTCTGCTTGGCCTGCTGGAAGAAGCCGTAATCGATCTCGGTGCCGCGGGTCGGACGCTGGCCGGCGAAATCGGCGACCGGCATCGGCCGGAACTGACCGGAGCGCGCCAGATCGGCGCGGACGACTTCTGCCACGTCGGTCGTCGGCGCCGCGCCGGCGCCCTGATAGGGCATGGGCGCGATCGCGATCGGCAGGGCCGAAGGGTTGCCGCCGACGATGTCGATCTCCAGCCCGCGCTGCTGGGCGGCGGCGATCAAGGGGAACAGACCGACCGACGCCACGGCAGCGAGAAGCAGAAGGCGGAGGCGGCGGGCGAAGGAAGCGGGGGAAGAAACACGCATCTCGGATGGGCTCATCGCGGACGGGGACTCCCGGTGGGGACGCACGGGGAGCGGACAGCTTGGCCGCGAACGTGGTCAGAAAGATGAACGGCGGCGGACCGGCGGCCGGCAGCGGGGCGCGGAAATGTGCAGATCAGCGCTCTTCGGCGCGGAAATTCAGGGTCAGATCGCGCCGGAACACCGACTCGAAACCGCGATAGGGCAAGGGCTGGGCGCGCAGCACCGCGGCCTCGACCGAGCGCCGCCCGGCCTCGTCGTAGGGGCAGCTCGGGTCGACCTGGGCGTCGATGACCTCGCCGCCCGGGATCTGGCGGATCTTGATCCGGCAGACCTGGGTCGGCGAGACATTGTCCGGCTGCACCCAGTTGCTGCGGATCGCCTCGGTCAGCGCGCGCGCGTAGGCCTCGCCGAGACCGGCATCCGGTCCCGGCGGCCCCGCCGGCGCGGCGGCTGCGGCGGCGTTGTTCGAAGCGCGACGCGCCTGGTATTCGGCGATCTGGCGCAGGCGTTCCTCGGCCAGCGCCTGTTCGCGCTGCAGGCGCTTCAATTCGTCCTGACGACGCAAATCGGCCAGTTGGCGCTCGCGTTCGAGCTGCATCGGCGTCTTGCCGCGCTGCTCCGGACGCTCCTGGCGTTCGCGCTCGGTCAGATCGACCTGGGCCTGACGCTGGCGCGCGGCCTGCGCGCTGTCGGCGGTCTGCTCGGACACGGCGTCGGGCGTGACTTCGACCTGGTCCTCGATGTCGGGCTCGGGCAGCAGTTCCTGCGCCAGCGGCTGTTCTTCCGGCGGCGGCTCGGGCGGTTCTTCGAGCGCCTCGGGCAGCGGTTCTTCCTGCGGTGGCGGCGGCGGTTCGGCCAGCGGCTCGGGCGGGCGGCGCAGGGCGCTGCGCACGTCGGCGGACAACGCGTTGGGGTCGATCACGTCGGCCGCGATCGGCGCGCCGCCGGCGGCATCGACCGACGTGCGCCACAACCCGGCCAGCACCAGCAGCCACACCGGCACGATGTGGATCGCCAGCGACATGGCCAGACCGAAGACGGTGTCGTCGCGGTTCTCGCGCATCGGCTCAGGCTCCGCAGCGGGCGGTCAGCGACCGCCCTCCGCGACGCTGATCAGGCTGACCCGGGTGATCCCGGCCCGCTTGATCAGGTCGATGCCCTTCATCACCGTCTGGTAATCGGCGTCGCGCGCGCCGTTGACCAGCACGGTGGCTTCGGCGTTCTGGCGGCGGATCGCGGCCAGCCGCTCGACGATCTCCTCGGCGCGCATCTCGCGGTTCTCGCCGCGTTCGAGCATCAGCGCGAGGCGGCCGTCGGCGTAGATGCTGAGCACGATCGGATCGCGCGGGGCCTCCAGCGATTTGGCGTTCGACTGCGGCAGGCGGATGTCGGTGCCGAGATTCATCAGCGGCGCGGCGACCATGAAGATGATCAGCAGCACCAGCATCACGTCGATGAAGGGCACGACGTTGATCTCGGCCTTGAGTTTGCGCTTGCGGAGGCGGCGGGCGGCGAGGAATTGGGCCATGGGTGTTCCCGGGAATGCGTTCGCGGATGCGCCGGCGACAACGGGCCGGCGACGACGACGGGGTTGCGGTCTCAGCTCTCGTCGACGTGGGCCTGACGCTGCAGGATCGAGGAAAATTCCTCGGCGAAGCTGTCGTAGCGCACGGCCAGACGTTCGACCCGGGTGGAGAAGCGGTTGTAGGCCCAGACCGCGGGAATCGCCGCGAACAGGCCCATCGCGGTGGCGAGCAGGGCCTCGGAGATGCCCGGCGCGACTTTTTCGAGGGTGGCGCCGCCTTCGGCGCCGACGATGCCGTGGAACGAGGCCATGATCCCGAGCACGGTGCCGAACAGGCCGAGATAGGGCGTGATCGAGCCGACGTTGGCGAGAAATTCCAGATTGCGTTCCAGCCCGTCGAGCTCGCGCGAGGCGCTGGCCCGCATCGCGCGCTGCGCGCCTTCCAGCTGAGAGCGCGGATCGAGGCCGCGGCGCTGGCGGGCGCGGCTGAATTCGCGCAGGCCGGCCTCGAAGATCGCTTCCATCCCGGCCAGTTGCTGCTTGCGCGCGGTGGCGTCGGCGTAGAGCCGGCCGAGATCGCCACCGGACCAGAACCGCTCCTCGAAGCCCTCGGCTTCGCGCTGGGCGCGGTCGAGCAGGCGCTTCTTGCGGAAGATGATGACCCACGAGGCGGCCGAGGCCAGCAGCAGCAGCGCCATCACGATCTGCACCGGAATCGTCGCGCCGAGCACCAGCGCGAGGTAGTCGACTTCCTGGGCTTTGCCGATCGCGGCGGTGGCGACGGGAACGACGTCGATCGCGGCCGCATGCAGAACAGGGATCAGTGAGGACGTGATCGATGGGAACATCAGGTGGCTCCGAAAGGCGTTGCGTGGCGTCTGGCGGGGTGCGTGGGCGGCATGGAGAACGGTGGGCTGCGCGGCGTCCGGCCGCGGTCCGCCGGATCAGCCCGCGGCGGCGGGTTCGACCAGCGCCAGCAGGTGCGAGCGCAGCGGTTCGGGAATCGGCCGGGGCTTGAATCCTGCCGCGTCCAGCGCCGCGATCCGCACCGTGGCATCGATCAGGCGGACGCCGTCGCGGTCGATCGTCTGCGCCAGCGCGAGGCTCGCGCCCCGGCAGTCGCGCAGCGCGACGCCGACCTGCAGGGCGTCGTCCAGCCGCGCCGGCAAGCGGAAATCGATCGTCATCGCGCGCACCGCGAACACCAGATGGTATTCGCGCCGCAGAAGTTCCTGGCCGTACCCGCGGGCGCGCAGCCATTCGGTGCGCGCGCGTTCGAGGAAGGCCAGATACTGCGCGTGATAGACCACGCCACCGGCGTCGGTATCCTCCCAGTAGACCCGTGTCGGAAAGCTGAACCCGGGGCTACCGGCCGCCGTCATGGCCGCTGTCGTCTCAACCGCCATCGGCGTCCTCCGCGAACAGGTCGCGCGCCCCGGCCCGGGGCTTGAGCCCGAGATGACGGTAGGCCCGCGGCGTGGCCATGCGCCCGCGCGCGGTGCGCACGAGGAAGCCCTGCTGGATCAGATACGGCTCGATCACGTCCTCCAGGGTGCCGCGCTCCTCGGACAGGGCGGCGGCCAGCGACTCGACCCCGACCGGGCCGCCGTCGAAATTCTCGATGATGAGATTGAGCAGGCGGCGGTCCAGCTCGTCGAAGCCTTCCGGATCGACCTTGAGCATCTTCATCGCCGCATCGGCGACCCCGCGGTCGATCCGGCCCTCGGCGCGGACCTGGGCGAAATCGCGGACCCGGCGCAGCAGCCGATTGGCGATGCGCGGGGTGCCGCGCGAGCGCCGCGCGATCTCGCCGGCGCCTTCGGCTTCGCAGTGGATGCCGAGGATCTGCGCCGAGCGGCGCACGATCCGGGTCAGCTCCTCGGCGCTGTAGAACTCCAGGCGCTGGACGATGCCGAAACGGTCGCGCAGCGGCGCGGTCAGCAGCCCGGCGCGGGTGGTGGCGCCGATCAGCGT
>JBIJBH010000203.1:0-6713 GCA_044345315.1 Lysobacteraceae bacterium | reverse complement strand
GGACGCCCCGCCGCGTCCCGCACCGCCGCCGCCGCGCGACCCGATGACCGTCGCCGTCGCGCCGCCGCCGCCGCAGGTCATCGTGATCCAGCCGCCGCGGCCGCTGTACGAATGCGTCACCCCCGACAACGAGCGCTACGTCAGCGACAGCCCCGAGGGCAATCCGCGCCAGGTCCCGGCCTGGGCGCTGGGCGCGCCGCTGTTCGGCCAGGCCGTGGTCCACGAACCGGGCCGGGTCGATTTCCGGGTCGAGAACGGCCGCGTCAGCGGCAACTACCGCAGCGGCAGCATCGGTACCGCCTGGGTCCCGACCCCCGCGGCCTACGGCGACACGGTCTGGGTCCGCGACAGCTGCTACGCCCTGCCGCCGGCCGAGGTGTGTTCGCGACTGCGCGAGCGTCGCGACGATCTGCGCCGCCGCTACACCATCGCCCAGCCCTCCGAACGCGCCCGGCTCGGCCGCGAGGAACGCGGGATCGACGCGCGGCTGCAGCAGGATTGCCGTTGAGATGAAGCGCCTGCCGTCGCGCGCGCGGCCGTCGGCCCTGCTTGCGCTCCTCGCCCTCGCCGCGGCCGCCACCGGCGTTTCCGCCCAGAACGAGATCGTGATCTACCGCTGCGTCGATGCCGCCGGCGCGGTCACGCTGCAGAACGATGTGCCCTGTCCCAAGGGCAGCCAGCAGACCGTGCGCCGGGTCGCGCCGCTGCCCGTGCGCGCGCCACCGCCGCCGACCGTGGTCGTGCCTGCGGTCGCGGCCCCGGCTCCGCCGCCCGCCGCGTCGCCTGCGCCCACGGTCGCCGAGGTCGCCCCGCCGCCCGCGGTCCGCGGCGCGCCGCCGCCGCTGTTCCGCTGCCGCACCTGGGACGATCGCGATTACCTCGGCGACAGCGGCGAGCCGCCGGCGACCTGCGTCCCGCTGCAGACCGTCGGCATCGACGGTTCGCCCTCGCTCGCCGCCGGCAGCGCCTGCGAGATGCGCCGCGACGCCTGCGAACCGGTGCCCGCCGAACAACTGTGCACGGCCTGGAAGAAACGCGTGGACGAGGCCGAATTCCGCTGGAAATTCGGCGGCGGCCGCGACGACGCGCGCAAGGCCGAATTCGAGCGCGTGGCCGCGATCTACCGCGACAGCGACTGCGTGCGCTGATCGGCTTCGGCCGCAATGCCCGCAGCGCCCCAGCGTATGCTGGGGGAGCACTCCATCGCGGGCGCTCCGCCACCACCGACGAGGTCGCGCATGTCCGACGCATCGAACGCCTGGGTTCTCGCCGGCCGCTGCCCGCACTGCGGCGGCGGACGCAGCCGCGCGTCGCTCACCGCCTACGTCTACTGCGATTGGTGCGGCGCGCTCGCCGACTACGACTTCCGCCGCGCCTGCGCGCATCCGCTGCAACTGCCGGGCCCCGTCTACGAAGCGCTGCTGGCGCGCTGCCAGCCGCTGCTGCAGCGCGCGCTGGCGGCCGGCGACCGCGACGCGCACCTGGGCGTGCAGCAACAGTTGTTCGAGGCCTGGATCGCGTGCTGTCCCGCGTCCTGCCCGCCGCGGATCCGCGACGCCGCGTATCGCGCCCGCTACCGCGATCATCTGGCCGCGGTCGCCACCGCGGCCGCGTTCGATCCGCGCAACGCGACGCTGCAGCGCGCGGTCGAGGCCGCGGTGGCCGGTCTGGGCTGGCGCCAGACCGCGCAGGGGCCGCAGGCCGACGATCGCACGCTCGCCGCGTTGCTCGATGCGGTGCTCGCGCAGCAGGCGCATCTGCACGATCCCGCGTTCCTCGCCCCGCTGCCGGCGCATCCGGACCGGGTCGCGCCGACGACGCTGGCGCGGATCGCCCTGAGCACGTTCCTGCAGGGCTGGTGGCCGTATCTGTCCGAGAAGAGCCGCAGGCTCGCTGTCGAACGCTGCGGCTTCTCCGCCGAGTATCTGCCGGCGCGACCGCCCGCGGCGATCACGCACTGCGCCTGCTGCGGCGCGGAAGTGCCGGCGCCGGAAGGCGGCCGCTGCGCGATCTGCGACTACTGCGGCAGCGAGATCGCGCTGACCCACACGCTCGACTGCGACGGCTGCGGCAGCCGCCTGAGCCTGCCGAGCGCCCACGATGCGGACGCCATCGATTGCCCGCAGTGCCGACGGCGTCTGGACATTCCCGGTCAACGTTGGCCGGAGTTGGTGCTCACCGACTATCGCGCGCCGGTGGCGGGATGATGCGGACGATGCGGAGGCCGTGGCCTCCGCATCGCGCAGTCGTGGATCGATCGCCGCAGCGATCGCGGCTCAGGGCTCCGGACCGCCCTGGCAGAACACCTGGGTGCTGCCGCTGGTGGTGCCGACGCTGTTGCTGAGGGTCGCGGTGATGTTCAGCCAGAACCCGCTGAAACCGCCGCAGATCCCCCAGTAGTAAGTGCCGAAGCCGTCGCCGTTCACGCCGCCGGTCCAGGTGATGGTCATCGGTTCGGTGCCGCTGTAGTTGATGTCGCACCAACCGCTGCCGGCGCCCACGCACGAGATCCAGTTGATGACCGGCGGCTGCGGCGCCGGCGGCACGATCGCGGCGACCGCCGCGTCGGCGTTGACGATGCCGGTGCCGATCGGCTGGCTGGGTGCGACCGGGAACGCGCGCACGTGGGTGCGCAGATGGGTCTCCAACTGCGCCGGCGTGAACAGCGGCAGCCCGAGCGCGAGCCGCCGGCTCTGCACCAGCGCGCCGACGCCGGCGACATGCGGCGTCGCCATCGAGGTGCCGTTGTAGAAGGCGTAGGTCTCCGAGCCGCGGGTCTGGGTGCCGGTGTTGAGCGTGGACAGCACGTTGACGCCCGGCGCCGACAGATCGACGTTGGCGCCGAAGTTGGAGAACGAGGCGCGTGCGCCGGTGTTGGTGGTCGCGCCCACCGTGACGACGTTCGCGCAGTTGGCCGGCTGGAAGCCGGAGGCGTTGCTGTTGCTGTTGCCCGCGGCCACCACCACCGTGCTGCCGCGATTGACCGCGCCGTTGATCGCGTTCTGATACGTGGTCGAACAACTGCCGCCGCCGCCGAGGCTCATGTTGATGATCCGCGCCGGAGTGGCGTTGGCCGGCACGCCCGAGACCGTGCCGCCCGAGGCCCAGGTCACGCCGTCCGCAATGTCGGAAATGGTGCCGCCGCAGCGTCCAAGCACGCGGACGTGCTGGATGCGTGCGCCGAAGGCCACGCCGGCCACGCCGACGCCGTTGTTGGTCAGCGCCGCCACGGTGCCGGCGACGTGGGTGCCGTGCCAGCTGCTGTTGCGGATCTGCGAGCCCGGGAAGCACTCGTTCGCCACCGGATTCCAGTCGCCCTCGTCGATCGGATTGTTGTCGCGGCCGTTGCCGTCGCGCGAGGTGAAGGTGCTGGTGATGAAGTCGTAGCCGGCCACCGTGTTGGCGTTGAGATCGCTGTGCGGCGTGCTGCCGGTGTCGACGATCGCGACCACGATGCCGGTGCCGGTGTTCGTGTTCCAGGCGTTGGGCAGGTTGATGCCGGAGGTGGCGTTGAAGTAGTGCCACTGTTCGGGATAACGCGGATCGTTGGGATTGAGCAGCGGATACAGACGGACGTCGACCTCGACGTACTCGACGTCGGGATCGGCCGCGATCGCGCGCATCAGGGTTTCCGCGTCCACGCGGTCGAGCTTGCGATCGACGCGGACCACGTCGGCGCCCAGCGACATGCGGCGGAAGTGTTTCGCCAGCGGCGGACCGGCGCGGCCCTTGCCGGCGACCGCGCGCGAGGCCTGCGCCAGGCCGCGGTCGATTTCGGCGGCGTCGCGCCGTTCGGCGCTGCCGTCGCGGTACTTGACGATGAACTGGTCGAACGCGACATCGCTGCGCAGGCCGTCCAGATGGACGCGGCCGGCGAACGCGGGGGTGGAGCACACGGCGATGAGAACGGCCGCGCACAGCGCGGCCCGACGGGGACGAATACGAGCTTTCATGCGTTGTTCCTTTCCTTGGGACATTGCGATGAGGGGAACGCCGCCGCCGGCGAGGGCGGCGGCGTCGATCCGACCGATGATCCCGGCCGCCCGGTACCGGGAGGGTCCCGACGAACCCTCCGTGGTCCGTGCGCGGCTGAGTCACCGGCCGCCCGCGCACGATGCGCAGGCCCGGTGCTCCTGTCCGTGATCGGCGTCCGCGAATGCGTGCCCTGCGCCCGCCTCGAACGACGGGCGCAAGCTGCCGTTCAGTGATGCCCGTGCCCGCCGGTCATCGCGCCGCCCTCGCCGTCGGGCAGCACCACGCGCACGTTCTGCATCATGCCCCGATCCTCGTGATCGAGGATGTGGCAATGCAGCACGTATTCGCCGATGTAGCGCTGGTAGCGGGTGCGCAGGTACAGGGTGTAGCCGGCCTTCACGAACAGCGTGTCCCGCCAGGTTCCGCGCATGCCCTCATAGTCGGGATCGCCGCTGCCGGGAGCGCTCACGTCGTCGCCGCGCGCGTTGAGGACCCGCGCGACCTCGAACGGATTGACGTGGATGTGGAAGGGATGACCGCCGGCGGCCGATGCCACCATCCACTCCTCGACGTTGTCGAGGATCAGGGTGCGCGACTGCTTCGGGTCGTAGGGCTGGCCGTTGACCATGAACTTGCCGTCGGCGATGTTGAAGGTCACGCACTGGGCTGCGGTCGCGGGCAGTCGCGGATCGGTCGTGCATGGAGCGGCGACCTTGGTGAGTTCGGCATCGGTGACCGGCGGATGCGGCACGAAAGCGTCGAAACGCAGACCGCGCCTGATCTCGTTGGCGACCCGTTCGCGCACGTCCGCAGGCATCCAACGCTGCGCCGCATTGAACAGTTCGGCGGTGAGGTATTGCGTGGGATCATTGACGGTGCGATCGCCATCGACGTGCACGGTGCCCAGCAGACGCCGGCTTTCGGCGGCTCCGGACACCGAGCCCGCCGCCGGGACGCTGCCGTCGATGACGCACCAGGTACCCTTGCGCGGGAACACCATCAGCAGATCGCTGCGATAGCCCGGCTGCAGGATGGTCCGGCTCCGCTGGATCGCCTGCCGGTGGGTCAGGCCGTCGCTGGCGATCTCGAACTGCGTCAACGGAGTGCCGATGCAGTTCTGCGCGATCCACCGCTCGTGATCCCCCGGGTTGCGCAGGGCCTCCGGTTTGGCCGATGTCACCATCGGGATGAACTGCAGGTCGATCGAATCGCGTACGCCGGCATGGATCGTGCGCCAGCGTTCCACGCGTCCGGCGACCGCGCCGGTGAAGCGCGGGATGATCTGGCCGTTGATGCTGGTGTAGCGATTGGACTCCCGCCAGGAGGACGGCCCGAACAGGCCGTAGTTGGGGATGGTCGCGCCGACCGGCGCGCCGCGGCTGGCGACGGTGTTGACCGCGGTGCCGGTATAGTCATCGATCCCGCCGACGTCGCCCGGATCGCACACCCAGTCGATCACCTTCAGCGTTCCGGGCTTCTGCGGATCGTCGATCATCCGCGTCTTCACCCGGCCCTGCGCGTCGCGGCAGGCGTACTGCACCTGCTGGAACAGCACCACCCGCTCCTTGTACGGCGTACCGTCCGTGTTGCGGAGCAGGGTGTCGATATCGCCGTTGCGCGACGGCGTCGGCGTGCGATCGCCGTGCACGATCAGGGCCCCGGCCATGCCGCTGGACACCTGCAGCGCGGTCGAGCCGTGCAGATGCGGGTGATACCAGAACGTGCCGGCCGGATGGGTCGCGGGGATGTTGTATTCGTACTCGAACGCGACCTTCGGGCGGATCGCGATCAGCACATTGTCGCTGTTGCCGCTCGGGCTGACCCACAGCCCATGGGAGTGCAGGTTGGTCGAATTGAAGCAGTGGGGAACGTTGATGTCCGGCGGCGTGCAGCGGGGCTGCGGCGCGAGTTCGTTGTTGAGCTTGACCCGGATGGTCTCGCCGGGTCTGGCGCGCAGGGTGGGCGCGACGAAGGGCGTGAACGGGTTCGGTGGCGCGCCCTTGGCGACGTAGCTGCGCAAGCGCACGCGATCGTTGCGTCGGGTCGCCGGGTTGTAGATCCAGCCGTCGGTCAGCAGGATGTTGAGCTGCGGATTCTTGTCGGGATCGCGCTCGTTCTGCGCACGCAGCAGCTCCAGCGGGCGCGGCGCGTCGGTCGGTGTGCGGAGCATGGGGGCCTCGACCGGATCCGCGACCACGCGATCGGCCGGCGGCAGCGGCGGAGAGCCGTCGGCCGCGAGCGTCGGCGCGAGCACACACAGCGCCGCCAGCGCGGCCAACGGGCGAAGACATCCGCGGAAGCGAGCGGAAACGCGAACGGGAATGGGAACGACGGGGCGCGCAGGATGGATCATGACCAATCTCCTTGTCGGTTCGGGCGCAACGGCGCATGCGGATATCACGGGCGAGAGCCCGAGCCGGAACTCCGGAAGCCGTCCTGGAGGCATTCCCCCTGCCGCAGGTCGCCGGCGAGGCGTCGCGCCTCGCAGCGTCACCATACGCCGTTCCCCGTCCTGCGCAACGGTTTGTCGCGAGCGGGGCAGTGTGTCTGAACCGACAGGCGGCGCGGACCCGGGCGCTGGGGATCAGCGCCCTGCGACACTCCGCCGGCAGGCCTCAGGCCCGCAACGTGCGCTGCCGGCGCGATGAGCCCCGCACCGATGAAAGCCGTACCGACGAAACCCGCGCGACCTGTCGCTCCACGCGCTGCGCCGCGCGCGCGATCGCCGCGTACAGATC
>JBIJBH010000202.1:0-6756 GCA_044345315.1 Lysobacteraceae bacterium | reverse complement strand
GATGCCGGCCTGGGTGATCCTCGGCGGCTACGTCGCCGGCGCGGTGTTGCGCGGGCTGATGGTCGGCGCGATCGTGCTGGCGATCGCGATGTGCTTCACCCGGGTGAGCATCCCGCATCCGCTCGTGACCCTGAGCACGGTGCTGCTCGGCGCGACGATCTTCTCGCTGGTCGGCTTCGTCAGCGCGGTGTACGCGAAGAAGTTCGACGACATCGCGATCGTGCCGACCTTCATCCTCACCCCGCTGACCTATCTGGGCGGCGTGTTCTATTCGGTGAAACTGCTGCCCGGCTGGGCCGAGGCCGCGACCCATCTCAATCCGATCTTCTACATGGTCAACGCCTTCCGCTACGGCCTGCTCGGCACCAGCGACGTGCCGCTGTGGGTCGCGTATGCGCTGATGCTGGGCTTCGTGTTCGCGCTCGGCGGCGTCGGGTTGTGGCTGTTGAAGAGAGGCGTCGGCCTGAGGAGCTGAGCTGCCGCTTTCGGGCACTTGGCAGCTTCGCCGGGTTCGCGCTAGTCTCGGCCCGCACCACAGTCATTTTTTCAGAAATGCCGCCATACGACGAATGGCGCGCTTGCAGGAAGCATCTCCGCATCGCGATCGCGAAGCGGCCACGGAAGATTGCGCATGAAGGACTGGAAAGACAGGATCGCCATGCCGGAGCCGGACAGTCCGGCTGTCGCGACCGAGGCCACGGACGGCGGCGATGGCACCGCGTCGGCGCCGGAACTGCGGCGACTGAGCGATTATCTCGCGCTCTCGGGCTCGACCACCCACTTCTTCGAACGCCTTGCCGGGCGCCGCGTGAGCGTGCAGGTGCTGGAACAGCGCGCACAGCAGGATCCGGACCGCGGTGAGGTGCTCCGCCGGCGCTCGCGCCTGTATCTGGATGCGCCGTCGAACGCGCTGTTGATCGCCGATGTCGAGGTCCTGCTCGACCGGCTCGCTCCCGACGAACGGCTGCGCGTGCTGCGCGGTCACGAGGGGCTGGGCCGGTTGCTCGATCCTGACAACCGCGGCCGCCTGCGCAAGCGCGATCTCGAACAGGTGTGGTTGCCGACGCCGCCATTGCTGTGCGTCGGCGATACGCGCGCGCTGGCGCGCAGCTTCGAGCTGCTGATCGACGATCTGTCCTGCGCGTGGATCCGCGAGATCGTCAGTCCGGCTTCGCTGGCGAGGTTGGGATGAGTCTCTCGCGCTCGCCTGAGCACGCCCCGCCGGCGGTCGACGCCTCCGAGGCGTTCGCCGCCTTCGTCGAAGCCGGCGCGACCCTGCGCATCGGCGCGGAGCGCGCACCGATCGCAGCATGGGTCGAACGCGGTCGTGCGCAGCGGCAGTCGGTGCAGCCGGCGGCGCTGCGGGGCATCACCGACCCCGAGGCCCTGGCCCTGCTGCTGGCGGCACTCGCGGACGCGCAGCGCTTGCTGCTCTGTCCGCCGGACACCGCGCCGCCGGCATCGCGCGCCGGGTCCATCGCCGCGGGCGACGGCGCGATCGCGGTGCTGTCTTCGGGTACGCTCGGCCCGCCGAAGGTACTCTGGCACCGTCCCGAAGGCTTGTTCGCGACCGCGCGACTGGCCGCCGCGCGGTTGGACATCGGCCGCGGCGAACGGGTGCTGATCGCGGTGCCTGTCCATCATCTCTACGGACTGGGCGCTGCGCTGCTCACCGCCCTGCATGCGGGCGCGGAAATCCTGCTGCTGCCCAAGGCCGATCTGCTGGTTCTGAACGACGCGCTGCGCACGTTCGCGCCGCAGGTGACCTTCGCCACCCCGCATCTGCTGCGTGCGGTACTGCAGCGGAAGGCGCAGGCGATCCCCGGCAGCCGCTGTCTGGTGTCCGCAGGCGATGCGATGCCCGATGCGCTGCTGGCCCGCGCGCGCCTGTGTTTCGGCGAGGTGCGCAATCTCTACGGCAGCTCCGAGCTGGGCGTGATCGCGATCGCGGACGCCGAGACGCCCGAGCGTCTCCGTCCGCTCCCGGGCGTACGCCTTTCGCTCGCGGATGCGAAGGAAGGCCGCGGTCGTCTGCTGGTCGCGCATCCGCATCCGGCCTGCCTGATCGAAACCGCCGATGCGGTCGTGGTGCCGTCTTCGCCCTGGGAGACCGGCGACATCGCCGAGATCGACGTCGACGGCTGCCTGCGCGTGCACGGGCGGGCTGATCTGAGCCTCAATCGCGCCGGGAAACTCGTGCTGCTTGCCGAAGTGGAACAGATCGCGATGCGCTGGCCCGGTGTGAGCGTGGCCGTGGCCGTGCCGATGGATGAAATCGCCGCAGCCGGACAGGCGATCACTCTGGTGATCATGTCCGCCGACGCATCCCTCACCGTCGAGGCGCTGAAGGCGCATGCGAATTCCTCGTTACCCGTCTTCGCGCGTCCCGAATACTACCGGATCGTCTCCGATCTACCCTGCCTGGCCAGTGGAAAACCAGACAGGACCGCCATTTACAAGGAGTACCGACATGAACCACCTGCAGATCACCGATCGGCTGAAAACGATCCTCGCCGAGGAGATGGATCTTAATCTCGTCCGCAGCGAGATCGGCGATTCCGTCTCGTTTCTCGATGACGGCCTGGCGCTGGATTCGATCACTCTGGCGGAGTTCATTGATGTCATCGAGAAGCGGTTCTCGATCCGTATCCGAGACGAGGATCTCGACACGCGGAGATTCGCCTCTCTGGACAGCGTCGCCGCGCTGATCAACGAACGGCTGACCGACGAACGACTGACCGACGAACCGACGGAGGCGATGTCGCCGTGAACGAGCTGAGCATCGAGCTGGTCCAGCCGACGACCCACGAAACCAAAGAGCCCAGGGACTACCGAGGCGAGGCGCCGAACCGCGACGGCTTCATGGTCGCCTGGCCGCCGCAGCGTTACTGGAAGCCGGTGTCCGACGGTGGCCCGGTCGTCGACAGGCCGTTGCATCTATATTTCCACATACCGTTCTGCCTGCAACGTTGTCGATATTGCTTCTTCAAGATCGAGGTCCTGTCGGAAACCTCGCACGACATGCGCGAACGCTACGTCGATGCGCTTTGCCGCGAAGTGGAGCTGGTCGCGGAGACGCATCGCCTGCGTGGACGCAGCGTGAAGACGATCTACTTCGGCGGCGGTACGCCCAGCGTTCTGCAGCCCGAGCAACTGGCCAGGATCAAGCGCAAGATCGAGTCCTGCTTTCGTCTGGACGATCCCGAGTTCGTCTTCGAGATCGAGCCGGTCACCCTCAACAATCGTCTGATCGACGGACTGATCGATGTCGGCGTCAATCGGATCAGTTTCGGCATCCAGTCCTTCGACGATCGCGTGGTCGGCCTCACCGGGCGCCACGATACCGAAGAGAAGAACGCGAAGGCTGTCCAGCGCGCGCTTCAGATGGGCGCGGTGGTCAATATCGATCTGCTCTCGGGCCTGGAAGGCGAGACCATGGAGAGCTGGCGGCACTCGGTCGACCGCGCCATCGGCCTGGATGTCCATGCGATCACGGTCTACAAGATGGAGCTGTACTCGAATTCGCACTACATGAACGATGTCCGCCAGGGGCGGATGTCGCTGCCGGACAACGATCAGGAGATGATGTTCGCGCGCTGGGGACTGAATCGTTTGCGCGAAAGCGGCTATCTTCCGTCGACGTACTTCACCTTTACCCGCAGCGGCCGTTTCCCGCAGCGGCATGTCCTCGGCCGCTGGCGCGGCGAGGATATGTACGGTTTCGGCGCATCCGCATTCGGCGCGGTGAATGGTCTGGCGCTGCAGAACGTCAGCGAAATCGAAGTCTATCTCGAACGCATCCAGCGCGGCGCATGCGCCACGCAACGCGCGCTGCAGCTCACCAGCGCCGATCACATGCTGCGCGATGTCGTGATGGGACTGAAGACGACCGAGATCGATCTGGCCGAGTACCGCAACCGCCATGGCATCCGGCTCGAACATGTCCTGGCAGGCGAGATCGCGCGCCTGACCGATTCCGCATTGATCGAGGTCCGTGACAATGTGCTGCGCCTCACGGACGAGGGCGTGCTGTATGGCGACTACTGCGGTCGTTTTCTCGGCGCCGCCCTCCGCGATGCGCTGACCGGCGATGCGCGGCCGATCAGGGCTTGAGCGACGATGCTCGTCACCCCGGACTTCGTTCTGATCAACATGCCGATGACCGGTGCGACCGTGGTTGCCGAGATGCTGCGCGCGGTCTACGGCGAGCTGGCCGTCGAAGTCGGACGCAGGCATGCGGTATGCGCCGAAATCCCCGAAGCCGCGCGCGGAAAGGCGCTGTTGTCGGTGTCCCGTTCGCCGTTCGAGCGCTATGTGTTGCAGTATCACTACGGCTGTTGGCGGAAAGAACCGGACAAGTACTGCGACCCCGCGGCGATCATCAGGGAGTACCCGCAGTACCCCAACGTCACTTTCGCCCAGTTCGTGCGTATCGCGAACAGGCATTATCTGGATCCGCCCGATGGGTCGGACTCCGATGCGCAGTCGACGGGCTGGCATACCGAGCAATATCTGCGGTTCTACACCCGTGATCCCGCCTCCGCCTATGCGCGGATCCGCGCAAGCGCGACGCACGCGGACGTGCTGAAGGCGCTGGAGCGGCCGGTGCATTTCCTCGGCCCCGACCCCGACTCGTTGAGTCGGGAACTGCGGGATTACCTGAGCAGGTTCGACATCGCTGAGGAGGCCTTGGCCCGGCTCGACGGGTTCGTGGCTTCATCGCAGCAGGGCGCGCATGAGTTGCGGCTGCATCGCGATCTCGGCAAATACTACGACCGCGATTTGATCGCATACGTGCATGAGCGCGAACGCTGGCTTTTCGAGCGGTTTCCGTTTCGCGCCATCGTCGCGGCGTGATGGGTTCATCCTGTCGCGCCGGAAGAACACGTTTCGAACTTCGATCGCGCCTCGCAACCCGACACTGGACCAGACCATGACGCAGTCCCCCAATCTTTTCGTGATCGGTGCGCCGCGTTGCGGCACGACCTCGCTGTTCGCTGCGCTCAAACAGCACCCCGATATCTACACGACGGTGCTGAAGGAGCCGCACTTCTATGCGCGCGATCTGCCGGTGCAACCGCATACCGTCACCGACGAAGACGATTACCGGCGGCTGTTCCGACTCGCTGGCGAACGTCGCTGGCGGGCGGAGGGCTCGGTCTGGTATTTCTACAGCCGACTGGCGCCCGAGCTCATCGCGAAGCATCATCCGGATGCGCGCATCGTGCTCCTGCTCAGGAACCCGGTGAAGATGGCGATCAGTCTGTACGGACTTTACCGCCGCACCGGCAATGAGTGCCAGACCGATGCCGATCAGGCGTTGATGCGCGATGGCACGCCCGCTTTTGCGAGCAGCTATTTCGCCTTCGGCCTGCACTATCGGCATCTGCTGGACTTCGCGACACCGTTGCGGCACTGGTTGCCGCATGTCGATCCCGCACGGTTCCGGGTCCTGTTCCACGAGGATTTCTACGCGGCGCCGGAAGCCGGTTTCGCCGGGCTTTGCGACTGGCTCGGAATCGACTCAACCGCCGCCATCAGCTTCGATGCCACCGAGGCGCGCGATCGCGTCAGGGCCGAAGCCATGCGACAGATCCGCGATCTTCCCGACAGCGTCCGCAGCAAGATGAAACCCGGCGCCGGCAGGAATCACGCCGGCAGGAACGACTTCCGGATATCGGACGACACGCTGAGATCGCTGCAGGCCGAAGCGCTCGCGCTCAATGCCGATTTGCCCGGATTGCTCGGGCGGGCTCTTCCGGCGAGCTGGCGGTCGGATCCCTCGGCGAGCGCCCAGTCGTCCGAACGCGGAGTGTCGGACGTGGCGAAGGTGACGATCGATGGATGAGGATGCCAAAACGGACCAGCTCAGGCTCCTGCACCGCCTTCAGAAGGAGATCGGAGACTTCGGTGGCGAGCCGATGCTGAAGCGGTTGCGACGCTGGCGCAATGTCAGAAGTCCGGAAATCCACATGGCACAGGTCCCCTATCGACCCGAATGGGCGGCGGCCTTCAGCACCGAAGCGCAACGCTTGCGTGATTCGATCGGCCGCGAGGACGTGCAGATACATCATTTCGGCAGCAGCGCGATTCCCGGTCTGGCGTCGAAGCCGATTCTGGACATGGCCATCGTCGTTCCCGATGCGGACGTGCACGCCCCGGGCGATGTCGAGCCCTGCCTGCGCTCGCTGGGCTATACCGCCTGGGGCGAGAGCCCGATCGCCGCAGAGACACGGTGGTTCTGGTATGCGCGCGACGATGGCATGCAGTGCGTCGCCCACGTCTGCTCGACGAACAATCCATGGCTGAGCTCTGCCTTGAATTTCCGCGATTACCTGTCCGCCTTCCCGGAAAAGCGCGCCGTCTACGAAAGCACCAAGCAGCGACTGGCCATGGAGCACGATGCAGATGTCGCGGTCTACACGCTCAGGAAAACCCTGCTGATGTACAGCATGATCGCCGAGGCCAATGCATGGCGAGAACGACAGCACCCGGGGGATGACTCGCCGAGATGAGCGTCGCCAGCAGCCGGATCGCCTCCTGCGGTATCGCTCTGCGGACCATCGTTCGCCGCGAACTCGCGCGGATCTTCCAGATCTGGGGTCGCAGCCTCGTGCCGCCGGCGATCACCATGACCCTGTACTTCCTGATCTTCGGCGGCCTGATCGGGTCTCGGGTCGGCGAGATGGACGGGATCCGCTACATGGACTTCCTCGTCCCTGGGCTGGTGATGATGAGCGTGATCCAGAACAGCTA
>JBIJBH010000253.1:0-5809 GCA_044345315.1 Lysobacteraceae bacterium | reverse complement strand
GCGTATCTCATCAACGCGCGCTTGTCGGAACGATCGCTGCGCGGCTATCGCGCGCTGCGGCCGCTGGTCGGGCGCGCGCTGCGCACGATGCGCACCGTCGCCGCGCAGTCCGATGCGGACGCCGCGCGTTTCGCGCGGCTGGGCGCGCGCGAAGACCAGCTCGTCGTCTACGGCAATCTGAAATTCGACACCCGCGTGGATCCGGCCATCGCGGTCTCGGCGCTCGCATTCCGCAGCCGCATTCCCGGCCGCCCGGTGTGGATCGCGGCCAGCACGCATCCGGACGAAGAGGCGCAGGTGCTGGCGATCGATCGCCGTCTGCGCCAACGTTGGCCGGACCTGCTGATGCTGTGGGCGCCGCGGCATCCGGAACGCTTCCGGCCGGCGACCCAGCAGGCCATCGAAACCGGCCTGCAGGTGGCCACACGCACGCTCACCGTGGCGCCCGAAGCCGACGATGCGGTGTTCGTGATCGATACGCTCGGCGAATTGATGCTGTTCTACGCATGCGCCGACGTCGCCTTCGTCGGCGGCAGCCTGCAGCCGATCGGCGGCCACAACCTGCTGGAGCCGGCCGCGGTCGGCACCGCGATCGTCACCGGTCCGCACCTGCACAATTTCGCCTATATCGCCGAGCTGTTGCGCCACGCGGACGCGGTGCGGATCGCGGCCGACGCCGATGCGGTCGCGGCCGCGCTGCAGGCGCTGCTCGACGACCCCGGCGAGCGCGCGCGCATGGCCGCGGCCGGGCGGCAACTGGTGGAGCAGGGGCGCGGCGCCCTGCGCCGCACGCTGGACCTGATCGCGACCGCCATCGGCGACGCGCGCAAGCGCTGACCGCGGCGCACAACGAAAAAGCCCCCGGCAGGCCGGGGGCTTCGCGATGTCGATACGCCAGCGGAGTGAGGCAGGTCAGGGCGTCGGCTTCGACATCGCTTCCGCGGTCAGCAGGCGATTGATGTCGCGCAGATCGTCGATGTCGAGCGTGCCGGCGGCCTGCTCCAGCCGCAGGCGGTTCTGCAGGAAGCCGTAGCGGGTGCGCGCGTATTCCTGTTCCGCATTGAACAGCGTCTGCTGATTGTTGAGCACGTCCAGCACGGTGCGGGTACCCACTTCCAGGCCGACCTGCGACGCCTCGTAAGCGCTGCGCGCCGAGAACACCGCGGCCTTGCGCGCCTCGACCTCGCTCACGCCCGCGACCAGGGTGCGGTAGGCGTTGCGGGTGTTGCGCACCAGCGCGCGCTTCTGCTGTTCGTATTCGTCGGCGCTCGCGTCGCGCTGGGCGATCGCCTGGCGCACGCCCGACTGGGTCGCGCCGCCGGCGAAGATCGGCACCGACAGCGTCAGCCCGACGCTGCGCGAGGCGCTTTCGTTCTCGAACTGCGCGGTGATGGTGGTGAGGTTGTTGGTCTGGTCGCCATCGCCGCGGGTGCGACCGTAGTTGGCGCCCAGGTACAGGGTCGGATAGTGCCCGCTGCGCGCGGTTCCGATGCCTTCCTCGGCCGACTTCAGCCGGAACTCCTGGGCCTTGAGCGAGGGATTGTTCTCGATCGCGGTCTGGACCCAGCCCTCGGCGTCCAGCGCGGAGGGCAGCTCGGGCTGGAAGTTCTGCGGCAGCGCCTTCAGCGCGCGCACTTCGCGGCCGGTGATCTCTTCCAGCGCCCGGTAGGCGTCTTCCAGCGCGTTGGCGGTGACGATGGTGTTGGCGCGCGCGCGGTCGTACTGGGCGCGCGCCTCGTGCACGTCGGTGATCGGGGCCAGACCCACTTCCAGGCGCTTGTCGGCGAAGTCGAACTGCTTCTTCAGCGCCGTTTCCTGCGCCTGCGCGGCGGACAGCGTCTCCATCGCGATCAGCACTTCGAAGTACGCGGTCGCGGTGCGGACGATCAGCGAATCGTCGGCCGCCTGCAGCTGGTAGTCGCCGGCGCTGGCGAGCGCGTTCTGGCTGCGGACCCGGCTGAAACGGGCGCCGTCCCAGACCACCTGACGCAGCGACAGACCGGCCTCGCGGGAGGTGGACTCGCTCTCCGAGTCGTTCGGCGTCACCGTGGCGAGGAAGGCCTGCGAGCCTTCGCTTTCGTTGCGCGCGCGGGTGTAGGAAGCGCTGCCGTCGATCTGCGGCAGCAGTCCGGCGCGGGCCTGCACCGCGCCTTCGCGCGCGATCAGTCGATTGGCCTCCGCGGCCGACAGCTGCGGGTCGCTGCTGCGCGCGAGTTCATAGGTCTGCAGCAGGTCTTCGGCCTGTGCGCCCAGCGGCAGCAGCAGCACGGCGAGGGCGAGGGCGAGAGGGCGGCGGGTCATGGGCATCCTTTATGGCGTTTACGGTCCGCTCGGCGTGCGGTTTGCAGAAGTACGGATCACAGCGTGAATTGCGGCGCGGGCGCGCCGCCGGCGAGATAGGTCAGTTCGGTTTCGAACAGCGACTCCACGATGCAGCCCGCACCGTCGTCGGCATGCCGCACCAGCGCCGCTTCCATCGCCGGCGCGCGGCCGTGGACGATGAACATGCGGCCGCCGGGACGCAGCCAGCGCAGGAAGCGCTCCGGCACCGTGGCGACCGCACCGCCGACGCAGATCGCGTCGAAGCGGCGCTCGCCGTCCCAGGCGAAGGCGTCGGCGGTTTCGATCCGGACGTTGCGGACGCCGATGGCCTGCAGGCGCTCGCGCGCGCTGTCGGCCAGGTCGGCATGCCGCTCCAGACTGAGGACGTCGCGCGCGAGGCTGCCGAGACAGGCCGACAGATAACCGCTGCCGGTCCCGATCTCGAGCACGTCCTCGCCCGGTTCGATCGACAGCGCCTGCAGGGTGCGGCCTTCGAGCACCGGCTTCATCATCGTCTCGCCATGGCCGATCGGCAGCGCCAGATCGGCGTAGGCGAGCGCGCGGTGCGCCTCGGCCACGAACCGTTCGCGCGGCAGCCGCGCCAGGGTGTCGAGGATCCGCAGGTCGAAGACGTCCCAGGGACGGACCTGCTGTTCGACCATGGTTTCGCGGGCTTTGGCGTAATCGATCGT
This sequence comes from Lysobacteraceae bacterium, assembly GCA_044345315.1. Taxonomy (GTDB): domain Bacteria; phylum Pseudomonadota; class Gammaproteobacteria; order Xanthomonadales; family Xanthomonadaceae; genus Lysobacter_I. Next base: position 2,795 of record JBIJBH010000253.1, on the reverse strand, counting down.
CATCGTGGGGTCTCTCGCGACGGACGCGTCCGGTACGTGGGGAAGGGGGTGCCAAGTTTACCGGGCCGGACGCTCTGCCGCAGGCGCAGGATCGCCGCAGAGGCCGGATCCGGCTGAGTGCCGGAAGTCACCGAGACCGATGTCACCGAGACCGGAGTCGCCGAGACCGGAGTCGCCGGGACCGGAGTCGCCGGGACCGGAGTCGTCGCGGCCGGCGTCACGGCAGCGCACATCCCGCGGCTGCGCCGGCACCGCCGTAGCCGCGCAGGAACAGCTCGACCGTGGCCTCGATGTGGCGATCGACATCGCCCGCCGACGGCGAATCGCACATGCCGCAGAGCATTTGCGCGTGCAGCTCGCCCTTGAGCAGACAGAAGAACTGCGAGGCCGCGCGCGGGACATCGTCGATCCGCAGTTCGCCCGCAGCCGCTTTCGCGCGCAGGAATTCGCCGAACACGTCCTTGACCCGCTGCGGCCCGGCCTGCCAGTACAGTTCGCGCACGTGGCGGTCGCCGGTGCCGGGCATCATCATCATCCGTTGCATCGATACCGCCTCTTCGCTGGTGACCAAGGCGAAGAACGCGCGCGCGATCGCGGTCAACTGCTCCCGCAGCGCACCCTGCTCAAGCCCCTGCAGGAACAGCGCCGGCGGCAGATCTTCCTCGCACTTGGCGCGGATCGCGGCGCTGAACAGGGCTTCCTTGTCGCCGAAGTGGCTGTAGACGGTGAGCTTGGAGACGCCCGCTTCGGCGGCGATCTGGTCCATGCTGACCCCGTCGAAACCGTGGCGGGTGAACAGCCGCTTGGCGACGTCGAGGATCGCGGCGCGCTTGCCGAGGTCCTTGGGGCGGCCGGGGCCGGCGGGCCGATGGGCGGTCGTCTGGGCTTTCGCTGCGGTCATGCGATCAATACTAGACTAGTTGGTACGGTTATTTATACGATACCGGCCGGTACATTAATATCGGATTCCCCCGAGGGACAGGCGGCCATGGCGAGCAACGGGAACACGGTGTGGAGGCTGGGCGCGATCGCGCTGGCGCTGGCCGTGCTGTCCGCCTGCGGCAACGGCGATCCCGTGACCGAACCGCCGCATCCGGTGATCGTCGTCCGCGCCGACGGCGCCGCAGCCCAGGCGCAGGGCGGACAAGCCCACGGCGGAGCGCTTGCCTTCGCCGGCGAGGTCCGTGCCCGCGAGGAAACCGCACTGGCCTTCAGGGTCGGCGGCAAGCTCGTGCGCCGGCAGGTGGATGTCGGCGACCGGGTCCGCGCCGGAGACGTGCTCGCCGAGCTCGATCCGGGCGATCTGCAGCTGCAGGTCCAGAGTCTGCAGGCGCAACTGGAAGCGGCGGAGGCCCAACTCGCCCGGGCCCGCGCCGATCACGCCCGCGTCGCTTCGCTGGCCGGCGACCAACTCGTCAGCCGCTCCGCACTCGACCAGCAGACCGCGACCCTCCGCGCCGCCGAAGGCCAGGTTCGCGCGGCGCGCGCGCAGCGCGATCTTGCCCGCAGCCAGACCGGCTACACCGCCCTGCGCGCGCCGCGCGACGGGGCGATCTCCGGACGTCAGGCGGAGGTCGGCCAGGTGGTCGCTGCAGGCCAGCCGGTGTTTTCGCTGGCCGCCGACGGCGGGCGCGAGGTCGCCTTCGCGCTGCCCGAGACCGACATCCGCGCTTTCCGCGTCGGTCAGCCGGTGGTGATCGAGCCCTGGAGCGCGCCCGGACTGCGTCTGCCCGGGCGGATCCGCGAGATCGCGCCCTCTGCCGATCCCCAGGCCCGCACCTACGCCACCCGCGCCAGCCTCGACGACGAGGCCGCGCAGCGGGTCGATCTGGGCCAGAGCGCGCGGGTCCTGATCCCGCGCGCGGACGATGCCGGCGCGATCCGGTTGCCGTTGACGGCGCTGCAGCGCGGCACGCGCGGCGAACCTGTGGTCTGGGTGGTCGACGCGGTCCGCGCCGGCGCGAAGCCGGCCAAGGCGCGCCGGGTGCCGGTGCGGATCGGGCCTTTCGCCGCGGACGGGGTCCCGATCCTCTCCGGGCTCAAGCCCACGGACTGGGTGGTGCTGGCCGGCGGTCATCTGCTGCACGAGGGCCAGGCGGTGCTGCCGGTCGATCGCAGCAACCGTCCCGTCGCCTCGAACTGACCGGAGACCCCGCCATGCGCGCCGTCATCCGCAGCGACCGGACCCCGATCCGCACGGGAAGGCGCTGAGCATGCGCCGGTTCAATCTCTCCGAATGGGCGCTGGCCAATCGTCCGCTGGTGCTGTACGCGATGCTGGTGATGGCGATCGTCGGCGCCTGGTCGTACGTGCGGCTGGGACAGTCCGAGGACCCGCCGTTCACCTTCAAGGTGATGGTGGTGCGCACGGTGTGGCCGGGCGCAACCGCCGAGGAAGTCGCGCGCGAAGTCACCGACCGCATCGAAAAGAAACTGATGGAGACCGGCGACTACGAGGAGATCATCTCGTACTCGCGTCCCGGCGAGTCGCAGGTGCTCTTCATCGCCCGCGACGCCATGCACAGTCGGCAGCTGCCGCAACTGTGGTACCAGGTGCGCAAGAAGATCGGCGACATTCGGCCGAACCTGCCGCAGGGCGTGGTCGGGCCCTTCTTCAACGACGAGTTCGGCGACACCTACGGCAACATCTACGCCCTCAGCGGCAAGGGTTACGACTACGCGCTGCTCAAGGACTACGCCGAACGCCTGGAGCTGGAGCTGCAGCGGGTGCCGGACGTGGCCAAGGTCGAATTGATCGGGCTGCAGGACGAGAAGATCTGGATCGAGCTGTCGAAC
>JBIJBH010000373.1:0-4215 GCA_044345315.1 Lysobacteraceae bacterium | reverse complement strand
ACCTCGACCAAGACCGGTTCGATCACCTCGATCCAGGCCGTGTATGTGCCCGCGGACGACCTGACCGACCCGTCGCCGGCGACCACCTTCGCGCATCTCGACGCCACCGTCGTGCTGTCGCGCCAGATCGCTTCGCTCGGCATCTACCCGGCGGTGGATCCGCTGGACTCGACCTCGCGCCAGCTCGACCCGAACGTGATCGGCAACGAGCATTACGAGACCGCGCGTCGCGTCCAGTCCACGCTGCAGAAGTACAAGGAACTGAAGGACATCATCGCGATCCTGGGCATGGACGAGCTGTCGGAAGACGACAAGCTGGCCGTGGCCCGCGCGCGCAAGATCGAGCGCTTCTTCTCGCAGCCGTTCACCGTCGCCGAAGTGTTCACCGGCTCGAAGGGCAAGTACGTCTCGCTGAAGGACACGATCCGCGGCTTCAAGGGCATCGTCGACGGCGAATACGACCACCTGCCGGAGCAGGCGTTCTACATGGTCGGCGGCATCGAGGAAGCGGTCGAGAAGGCGAAGAAGCTGGCGGCGTAAGCTGCGCGCACAGGGTGGGCCTCGGGCCCGCCATTGCGAGACCTCGGACGTCCACGCACGTCCGGGGTTGCGAGTAGAGCGGCGGGCTGAAGCCCGCCCTACAGGAACCGAGATACATGACCACCATCCGTTGCGACATCGTCAGCGCCGAAGCCGAGATCTTCCACGGCGAAGCGACCCTGGTCGTCGTGACCGGCGAGCAGGGCGAACTGGGCATCGCGCCGCGTCACGCGCCGCTGATCACCCGCCTGAAGCCGGGCAAGGTCGTCGTGACCCAGCCCAACGGCGAAGTGCTCGACTTCGCGATCTCCGGCGGCATCCTCGAAGTGCAGCCTCAGGTCGTGACCGTACTGGCCGATACTGCGGTGCGCGCCGGTGACATCGACGAAGCCGCGGTGCGCGCGGCGATGGAAGAAGCCAGGCGCGCGCTGGAGCACAAGGACCCGAAGATGAGCGCCGAGGAAGCCCAGGCGCAGCTGGCGATGAGTCTCGCCCAGCTCAGCGCGCTGGAGCGCCTGCGCAAGAACCTCAAGCACTGAGGCTTCGCGGTCCGCGATAAGCGAAAACGCCGGCGCAAGCCGGCGTTTCTCGTTTTGCCTCATGTAGAGCGGAGCGCAGCTCCGCTGTCCCGTTTCCGACGCCGACGACGCTTGCGTTGCGGCGGGCAGGTTGTCGACTGCGAAAAGGGGGGCAGCGGATCTGCGATCCGCTCCACGAGAGCTCAGGTCTGCGAGCGGTCAGATCTTGTAGACCCAATACCGCGACAGCAGGAAGCCGATCGTGCCGAGGGTCAGCTCCACCAGCGGCTTCGCCAGCCACGCCCACTGCAGGCCGAACACGTCGTCGATTGTGCCCATCGCCCAGGTGCTGGCGGCGGTGGTGCACAGCCACATCGAGACGAAACGGCGCAGTTGGGTCGCGCCGATGCGGGTGTCGTCGGCGGCGAAGGTGATCTTGCCGTTGAGCCAGAAACCGAGGGTCGCGCCGCTGATGCGGCCGCAGACGTTCGCTGCTTCGATCACGAGGCCGAAGTGGCTCAGCGCGACGGTCACGCCCCAATCCAGCAGCCACTGCAGACCGCCGATCAGCAGGTAATGCCGGCCCTGGCGATGCAGGCTCACGGCGCGCGCTCCGCCGCCGGCAGCGCCCACAGGACGATCGCACCTTCGCGGGCGACCTCGCGCGCGGACGCTGCGCGCAGACCGGCGCGCAGCGCGGGGCTGGCGGTCTCGGCGTTGACCAGCACCCAGCGGATGTCCTCGCGCGCGAACAATGTCCTCCAGCCGTCGCCGCTTGCGTCCGTGTCGGCCGTACGCGCGCGGGCCTGCCAGCGCGGCGCATGCGAGGACACCGTGCGTCCGCGACCGCCGAGTTCGGCGATGAAGCCGCGCGCGGGATCGGTGGCGAGCACGAGGCCGGAGTCGCCGTCGGGCAATCGACGCAGCAGCAGGCGTTCCGGCAGATAGGCGCGCAGCAGCGGCGTGTCGTCGAACGGACTGCGGATCGCGCGTTTGAGGGCCGCGGAGTGATGCAGCCAGCTGGCGTTCGACTGATAGGCGAGATTCAACACGCAGAGGCCGACGATCGACCAGCGGAAGATGCGTGCGCCGAGCTTCGGTTCCAGTCCCGCCGGCAGCAGCGCCAGCAGCAGCACGATCGACGGCCAGGCATAACGTGCGTACTGCAGCGGCAGCAGCGGCAGCAGCAGCGACAGCGTGATCGCGGCGACCAGCAGACGCCGACCGCGCTGCACGAGCGCCAGCAGCCACAGTCCCCCGAGCGCGATCAGGCCGAAGCCGAGGCCGCCGTCCCAGCCCTCGACGTAGCGATCTGTATCGAAACTCATGCGCCAGAGGAGATCGGGCGCGAATCCGGCGTGCCAGCGCGGATCGTCGAACGCGACCGGCGGCATCGCCGGCGAGCGGAAGATCTCGTTGAACAGCGGCAGCAGCGGATTGCCGGTGGCGAATCCGGCTTGCACGAAACTCGATGTCGCGAGCGCAGCCCACAGCGCACACGCGAGCAGCAGCGGACCAGGCGCGACACCGCGATGCCGCCACAGCGCATACAGCAGCAGCGGCAGCGCGGCGGCCGCGTGCGCGAGTTTGAGCGCGCACAGGCCTGCGAACAGCGCTGCGCCGATCCACAGCCGCCCGCGGCCTTCGCCGAGAATCGTGGTAATCAACGCCAGCAGCAGCGCGGTCGCCGCCAGTTCGGTCTGCTGGCCCGCCGCCATCCAGACCAGCGGCGGGAACGACGCGGTCAACGCCACCGCGGCCCAGCGCTCGCGGATCGCGGCCCCGGCGGCGCTCGCCAGCGACCAGGCCGCGCCGGCGATCAGCAGCAGCCACAGCGCATTGAGCGCGCCGTGCGTCGGCGCACGCGCAAGGACCACGACGATGCCGTGCAGCACATCGCCGGCCCAGGGCGCGTAGGACCAGATCTGGACATCGGCCGATGGCGCGTAGCGGCCGTGGTGCAGCCACTGCGCGGGCAGACCGAGGTGATAGGTGAGATCGTCCATCTGCAGCGACGGCAGCCAGCACGCGGTCGAGGCCAGACCGAGCAGCAGCACGGTCGCGGCGGCGGCACGCGGTGCGGCGGAGACCGCGTCGCGCCATGCCTGCCGCGCGAGGCGCAGATCCTGCGCGAGAGAATGCCGACGCAGCGCGACGATCGCGAGCAGCAGCGGCCACCACAGCCACGGCCGATGCAGGGGCAGGGTAGTGGTCCAGCCAGCGACGCCGGCGATGATGGCAAGGCCGACGCAGGTCGCGATCGCGATGCGCGCGGGCAGCGCTGCCGGCGTCAATGCGCCGCCGATCGCGAGCGCCGCCGCGCCGAGCGTTGCCGCAGCGAGGACCGGCAGTGGTCCGACCCACACGATCAGCGCCAGCGCCCAGGCCGCGGCCAGCGCGGTGGCCAGCGACAAACGCAACGCGCGCCGCAGCGGCCATGCCGCGGCCAGCGCCAGCCCGGCGAGCACCAGCGACAGCGCAAAGCGCTCGGCCGGCCATTCGCGCCAGGTCTGATGCAGCAGCAGCCCGACGCAGGCCGCGAGTGCGCCCGCCAACGCCGCCGCGCGCGCGGTGCGCGAGGGCGAAGCTGCGTCTGCGAGGGTAGCGTCTGCGGGCATGACGGGGGCGTGCGGGGACGGTCGGCATCGTAGCAGCGTCACCCGCTAGAATGCCGGGCATGCCTGTATCCGGAGTCGCCATGAACGCACCGCTCCACGTCGTCGTCCTCGCCGCGGGCGAGGGCAAGCGGATGAAGTCCGCGCGGCCCAAGGTGCTGCAGAAGATCGCCGGCGTGCCGATGCTCGCCCACGTCATCGCCACTGCGCGCGCGCTCGGGCCGGCCGGCATCCACATCGTCTACGGCCACGGCGGCGATCAGGTGCGTGCGGCGTTCGCCGTCGATCCGGATCTCCACTGGGCCGAACAGGCGCAGCAGCTCGGCACCGGGCATGCGGTGCAGCAGGCGATGCCCGGCGTCCCCGACGATGCGCGCGTGCTGGTGCTCTACGGCGATGTGCCGCTGATCCGCAGCGAGACCCTGCGCCGCCTGCTCGATGCGCCCGGCGCGCTCGCGGTGCTGGCCGCCGAGCTCGACAACCCCGACGGTTACGGCCGGATCGTGCGCGATGCCGAAGGTCGTGTCGCGGCGATCGTCGAG
>JBIJBH010000201.1:0-6815 GCA_044345315.1 Lysobacteraceae bacterium | reverse complement strand
AAGCTGGTCAAGATCACGCTCAACATGGGCGTGGGCGAGGCCGCGGCCAACAAGAAGGTGCTCGAGAACGCGGTGGCCGACATGGCCAAGATCACCGGTCAGAAGCCGGTGGTCACCAAGGCCCGCGTCTCGGTGGCCTCGTTCAAGATCCGCGACGGCTGGCCGATCGGCTGCAAGGTCACCCTGCGCCGCGCGAAGATGTACGAGTTCCTCGACCGTCTGGTGAACATCTCGCTGCCCCGCGTCCGCGACTTCCGCGGCGTCTCGGGTCGCGCCTTCGACGGCCGCGGCAACTACAACATGGGCGTGAAGGAACAGATCATCTTCCCGGAAATCGACTTCGACGCCGTCGACGCGATCCGCGGCATGGATATCGCCATCACCACGACCGCCAAGACCGACGCCGAAGCGAAGGCCTTGCTGGAAGCGTTCCGCTTCCCGTTCCGCAACTGACCAGGACACGCATTTCATGGCAAAGACCTCGATGGTGAACCGCGAAGTCAAGCGGGCCAAGCTGGCGAAGAAGTACGCCGCCAAGCGCGAAGCGCTGAAGAAGATCATCAACAGCCAGGACGGCGACTTCGACGAGAAGATGGCCGCCGCGGCCAAGCTGCAGAAGCTGCCGCGCGACTCTTCGCCGAGCCGCCAGACCCTGCGCTGCGCCCTGACCGGCCGTCCGCGCGGCGTCTACCGCAAGTTCGGCCTCGGCCGCAACAAGCTGCGCGAAGCGACCATGCGCGGCGACGTGCCGGGTCTGCGCAAGGCCAGCTGGTAAGCGACCCTTCCGGGCTGTTACACTGGGCAGTTCCCGCAGGCCGGCTCGTCCGGCCTGCAGCCGTCTCCGTCGACGGCCCCGCAAGGGGCGGTTTCCGCGGCGGGTTCCATCCCGGGCATGCGCCCGGCTCACAACCAGACAGATTTCGCGAAAGCGGATATCGGTGCTACTCATCCAGGTGACTCTCAATGAGCATGACTGATCCCATCGCCGACATGCTGGTCCGCATCAAGAATGCGGCGGCGGTCGGCAAGCAGACGGTGAAGATGCCGTCGTCCAAGATCAAGATCTCGATCGCCAAGGTCCTGAAGGACGAAGGCTACATCGCCGACCTGCGCGTGACCGAGGAAGGCGCGAAGGCCGAACTCGAGATCGTTCTGAAGTACTTCGAAGGCCGTCCGGTGATCGAGCGCCTGCAGCGCGTGTCGCGCTCGGGCCTCCGTCAGTACCGCGGCAAGGACGCGCTGCCCAAGGTCCTCGGTGGCCTCGGCGTCGCGATCATTTCCACCTCCAAGGGCATCATGACCGATGCGCAGGCGCGCCAGCAGGGCGTCGGCGGCGAAGTCCTGTGCTTCGTGGCGTAAGGAGAACGGCATCATGTCCCGCGTCGCCAAAAAGCCGATCGCCCTGCCCAAGGGCATCGAACTGAACGTCCAGGCCGAGAGCGTCAGCGTCAAGGGCCCGAAAGGCACCCTGAGCATCGCCAAGCAGGCCGGCATCGAGATCGCCGTCGAGAACGGCACCGCTCAGCTCTCTGCGAACGACGCCGCACTCGTGCCGATGACCGGTACCCTGCGCGCGATCCTCGCCAACATGGTTCACGGCGTCAGCCAGGGCTTCGAGCGCAAGCTCGAACTGGTCGGCGTCGGCTACCGCGCCTCGATGCAGGGCAAGGACCTGAACATCGCGCTCGGTTTCTCGCATCCGGTCGTGTTCCCGTCGCCGGAAGGCATCACCATCGCCACGCCGACCCAGACCGAGATCGTGGTCTCGGGCGCGGACAAGCAGCGCGTGGGCGAGGTGGCCGCCAAGATCCGCGGCTTCCGTCCGCCGGAACCCTACAAGGGCAAGGGCGTGAAGTACTCCGACGAAACCATCATTCGCAAGGAAGCCAAGAAGGCGTAATGCGTGGATGGCGCCGGCGACGGCGCACCACCGCATCCTTCAGCTTCCGAGGACACAGCAATGGAAAAGAAAACCGCCCGCCTCCGTCGCGCCAAGTCGACCCGCGCGCACATCCGCGAACTCGGCGTGCCGCGCCTGTCGGTGCTGCGCACCGGTCAGCATCTGTACGCCCAGGTCTTCACCGCCGACGGCTCGAAGGTGCTGGCCGCCGCCAACACCCAGCAGGCCGACGTCCGCGACGGCCTGAAGAACGGCAAGAACAGCGACGCCGCCGCCAAGGTCGGTCGCATGATCGCCGAGAAAGCTCGCGCCGCCGGCATCGAGAAGGTCGCGTTCGACCGTTCGGGTTATCGCTATCACGGCCGCGTCAAGGCGCTGGCCGAGGCTGCCCGCGAGGGCGGTCTGCAGTTCTGATCCACCTGCGGGCGCGCGTCGCGCGTCCGCAGGGAACTTGCGACGGCCTTTCGGGGTCGATCCCGGTTCCCGAGCCGCCGATACGGTCCGTATCGGACGCGTCCTCCCGATTGCGAGGGGCGCGGTACGTCAGCTTCACACCACAATCATAAGCGGCCAAGCCGCAAATTCCTTCAACAACCGAGACATCGAAAATGGCAGAACAACGTGAATCGCGCGGCCGCGATCGGGATCGCAACCGCGAAGAGGTCGACGACGGCATGATCGAGAAGCTGATCGCGGTCAACCGCGTCAGCAAGACCGTCAAGGGCGGTCGCCAGTTCACCTTCACCGCGCTGACGGTGGTGGGCGACGGCAACGGCAAGGTCGGCTTCGGCTACGGCAAGGCGCGCGAAGTGCCGGTCGCCATCCAGAAGTCGATGGAATACGCGCGCAAGAACATGGCCAACGTGGACCTGAACAACGGCACGCTCTGGCACGAGGTCAAGGCCGGTCACGGCGCGGCCCGCGTGTTCATGCAGCCGGCTTCCGAGGGTACCGGCGTGATCGCCGGCGGTGCGATGCGCGCCGTGCTCGAAGCGGTCGGCGTGAAGAACGTGCTGGCGAAGGCCGTCGGTTCGCGCAACCCGATCAATCTGGTGCGCGCCACGGTCAAGGGCCTGCAGGCGATGCAGTCGCCGGCCCGCATCGCGGCCAAGCGTGGCAAGAAGACAGAGGATCTGATCAATGGCTAACGAAAAGACCGTCAAGGTCCGCCTGGTCAAGGGCCTGCGCGGCTCGCAGTCGCGTCATCGCCTGTCGGTGAAGGCGCTCGGCCTGAACAAGCTCAACGACGTGCGTGAACTGAAGGACAGCCCGCAGGTGCGCGGCCTGATCAATCAGCTTCACTACCTCGTCCGCGTGGAGGAGTAATCATCATGCGTCTCAACACTCTCAAGCCCGCCGACGGCGCCCGCAAGGAGCGCACCCGCGTCGGTCGCGGCATCGGTTCGGGCCTCGGCAAGACCGCGGGCCGCGGCCACAAGGGTTCGTTCGCGCGCGCCGGCAAGGGCAAGATCAAGGCCGGCTTCGAAGGCGGCCAGATGCCGATGCAGCGCCGTCTGCCGAAGATCGGTTTCCGCTCCGCGATCGCCAAGGACACCGCCGAAGTGCTGCTGTACCAGCTGGACAAGCTGGAAGGCACGATCGACTTCGCCGCCCTGCGCGCCGCCAAGCTGGTGCCGACCACGGCGAAGAAGGCCAAGATCGTGAAGAAGGGCGAGCTGAGCAAGAAGCTCGTGATCAAGGGCATCGCGACCACCGCCGGCGCCAAGGCTGCGATCGAAGCCGCCGGCGGCAGCGTCGAGGAGTAATCCAGGCATGGCGCGCAGCGCGAATGCGATGAGCGGGCTCGGTGGCGGGCTCGGAAAGTTCACCGAACTGCGTCAGCGCCTGCTATTCGTGGTCGGCGCGTTGATCGTCTACCGCATCGGGTGCTACATCCCGGTGCCGGGCGTCAACCCCGACGCGATGCTGGAGCTGATGAAGACCCAGGAAGGCACCATCGTGGACATGTTCAACATGTTCTCGGGCGGTGCGCTGGAGCGGTTCAGCCTGTTCGCGCTCAACGTCGTGCCGTACATCTCGGCCTCGATCATCGTCCAGCTGCTGGTGCAGATCGTGCCCAGCCTCAAGGCGATCCAGAAGGAAGGCGAGTCCGGTCGCCGCCGGGTCACGCAGTGGTCGCGCATCGGCGCCATTCCGCTGGCCGTGTTCCAGGCCGCCGGCATCGCCACCGCGCTGCAGGCCACCGGCGCCAACAACGGCATCCCGGTGGTCTACGCCCCGGGCATGGGCTTCATCCTGACCGCGGTGGTGTCGTTGACCGCAGGCACGATGTTCCTGATGTGGCTGGGCGAGCAGATCACCGAACGCGGCGTCGGCAACGGCATCTCGCTGATCATCTTCGCCGGTATCGTCGCCGGCCTGCCGGGCGCGGTCATCTCCACGCTCGAACAGGTCCGCAACGGCGACATGAGCGAGCTGGCGCTGATCGCGATCCTGGTGATCGTGATGGCGTTCACCTACTTCGTGGTGTTCGTCGAGCGCGGCCAGCGCCGGATCACGGTCAACTACGCGCGGCGCCAGGGCGGCCGCAATGCGTACATGAACCAGACCTCGTTCCTGCCGCTCAAGCTCAACATGTCCGGCGTGATCCCGGCGATCTTCGCTTCGTCGATCATCATGTTCCCGGCCACGGCCTCGACCTGGTTCAGCCAGAGCGGCGACGTGACCTTCCTGCAGAAGGTCGCCCAGTCGCTCTCGCCCGGCGAGCCGCTGTACGCGATCCTGTTCGCGGCGCTGATCGTCGGTTTCGCGTTCTTCTACACCGCGCTGGTGTTCAACTCACAGGAAACCGCCGACAACCTGAAGAAGTCGGGCGCGCTGATCCCGGGCATCCGTCCGGGCAAGGCCACCGCCGACTACATCGACGGCGTGCTCACCCGTCTGACCGCAGCCGGTTCGGCCTATCTGGTCATCGTCTGCCTGTTGCCGACCTTCATGCAGGTCGAGCTCGGCACCTCGTTCTACTTCGGCGGCACTTCGCTGCTGATCGTGGTCGTGGTGGTGATGGACTTCATCGCCCAGATCCAGGCCCACCTGATGTCGCACCAGTACGAAAGCCTGCTCAAGAAGGCCAACCTGAAGGGCGGCGGCCGCGGTCTGACGCGGTAAGTTGCAATCCCCCGGACGGCATCGCGCCGTCCGGTTCCGCGCAGTCGGCCGACGCACGGCCCGCTTCGCGAATCCGTCGGCTCCCACGGGAGCTGGCGGCGCCCCGGCCGGAAACCGGGGTCATGGGCGACCCGCGCGGCGGTCTCGAGCGCGGGTGGGCCGAAGCCTGTGCCGGCACCTGAGGAGTGCCGGCCGGCGTCAGGACGGGGATTCCCGCGGTAGACCGCGTGGATCCGGGTCCGGTCGCCAGCCTCGTCCCGTCGCCGGAGCATGGGCACTCTCCCCATGCCGGAAGGTCCGCTGGAGCCATCGGGTTCCGGCGGTGCGTGGTTTCGGCCGCGCGGGCCTTCCCTGCAGATCGAGGCCCTGTTAGAATTTCGAGTTCACTTAGTCAAGTGCCCACCGCCGGGGCGACCCGGCCGCAAACCAGTTGGAGATCCGCGCATGGCGCGTATTGCAGGTGTCAACCTGCCTGCCCAGAAGCACGTCTGGGTCGGGCTGCAAAGCATCTACGGCATCGGCCGTACCCGTTCGAAGCAGGTCTGCGAGTCCGCGGGCGTCAAGTCGAACACCAAGATCCGCGACCTGTCGGAAGCCGAGGTCGAGCGCCTCCGCGCCGAAGTCGGCAAGTTCACGGTCGAGGGCGACCTCCGCCGCGAGATCGGTATCGCGATCAAGCGCCTGATGGACCTCGGTTGCTACCGCGGCCTCCGTCACCGCCGCGGCCTGCCGCTGCGCGGTCAGCGTACCCGGACCAATGCCCGTACCCGCAAGGGTCCGCGCAAGGCCATCAAGAAGTAAGGGGCATAGACCATGGCCAAGCCGGCAGCTGCCAAAACCAAGAAGAAGATCAAGCGCGTCGTCACCGACGGCATCGCCCACGTCCACGCTTCTTTCAACAACACCATCGTCACCATCACCGACCGCCAGGGCAATGCGCTGTCGTGGGCGACTTCGGGCGGCGCGGGTTTCCGCGGTTCGCGCAAGTCGACCCCGTTCGCCGCGCAGGTCGCCGCCGAGAAGGCCGGCAAGGCCGCGCTGGACTACGGCCTGAAGGCGCTGGAAGTGCGCATCAAGGGCCCGGGCCCGGGTCGCGAATCGGCCGTGCGTTCGCTGAACGCCGTCGGCTACAAGATCACCAACATCATCGACGTGACGCCCATCCCGCACAACGGGTGCCGTCCGCCGAAGAAGCGTCGCGTCTGACGCGGCCTGAGGAGCAGAGAACACCATGGCTCGTTATATCGGTCCCACCTGCAAACTCGCCCGTCGCGAGGGCGCAGACCTCAGTCTGAAGTCGCCGGCGCGCGCGCTCGACTCGAAGTGCAAGCTGGAGCAGAAGCCCGGCCAGCACGGCGCGGCGCGCAAGGGCAGCAAGCTGTCGGATTACGCCACCCAGCTTCGCGAGAAGCAGAAGGTCAAGCGCATCTACGGTCTGCTGGAGCGTCAGTTCCGCAACTACTACAAGAAGGCTTCGACCCGGAAGGGCAACACCGGCGAGAACCTGCTGCAGATGCTCGAGACCCGTCTCGACAACGTCGTCTATCGCATGGGCTTCGCCGTGACCCGTCCGGCGGCCCGTCAGCTCGTGTCGCACCGCGGCGTGCTGGTCAACGGCAAGTCCGTGAACCTGCCGTCGTACCAGGTCAAGGCCGGCGACGCGATCACCCTCTCCGAGAAGGCCCAGAAGCAGCTGCGCGTGCAGGAAGCCCTGAACGTGTCGGCGACGATGGACCTCGCCCCGGGCTGGATCGAGGTCGACAGCAAGAAGTTCAGCGGCGTGTTC
>JBIJBH010000200.1:0-6821 GCA_044345315.1 Lysobacteraceae bacterium | reverse complement strand
GATGTCTGCTCCGCGCATGAGGCTCGCTCCGAAAGATCAGGATCGGTATCGCAAATTGGTCGTCTGGAAGCAAGGCGCGGCCGGGGCGAAATTCAACAGCCTGTTAGAAGCCTGCTTCAGCAGGCTTCTAAGAACAGATCGGGCAACAGCGGTTGCGACGGATTGATGGCGTAGCCGGACAGATCGGCGACGCCGGCCTCGGCCAGCACCTCGTCGTCGATCAGGAAACGGCCGTGGAAACCGGCGGCATCGCGCACGAGCACCGCATGCGCGGCATCGGCGACGATCTCGGGTCTGCGGCAATGCGCCACATCGACGCCGGGAATCATGTTGATCGCGTCGGTGGCGATCACGGTGCGCGGCCACAGCGCGTTGACCGCGACGCCCTGCGGGCCGAATTCCGCCGCCAGACCCAGGGTCACGAAGCTCATGCCCATCTTGGCGAGGGTGTAGCCGGTGTGCGGGCCCCACCATTTCGGATCGAGGCTCGGCGGCGGCGCGAGGGTGAGGATGTGCGGATTCGGCGCCTGCAGCAGATGCGGCAGACAGGCCTGGGCGCAGAGGAAACTGCCGCGGGCGTTGACCTGCTGCATCAGATCGAAGCGCTTCATCGGGGTATCGAGCGCGCCGCGCAGCCAGATCGCGCTGGCGTTGTTGACCAGGATGTCGATGCCGCCGAAGGCGTCGACGGTGGCGGCGACCGCGGCGCGGACCTCGTCCTCTTCGCGGATGTCGCACTTCAGCGCCAGCGCCTGACCGCCGGCGGCCTGCACGGCCTCGGCGGCGGTGTGGATGGTGCCGGCCAGTTTGGGATTGGCGACCGAGGACTTGGCCGCGATGGCCACGTTGGCGCCGTCGCGGGCGGCGCGCACGGCGATGGCCAGGCCGATGCCGCGCGAGGCGCCGGTGATGAACAGGGTCTTGCCGGAGAGCGTGGTCAAGGGCGGATTCCTTTCGGGGAGAGGGAGTGAGCGGGAGGCATCAGGGCTTCGGCCCCTGCCCTTCGTTGTCCTCCCACCGCAGCAGGCGGCGGGTGACGAACCGGTAGATCGGTTTGCCGGTGCGGAACCACAGGTCGCGCACCCAGGAGGTGCGGCGCAGCAGCCGGCGTTCGACCGGCGTGAGGCGCTCCGGACAGTACGTGCGCTTGTGTTTCAGCAGGTGACGCAGGTCCTCGCGCGCGAGCAGCCGCATCCAGCGCGAACGCGGGCGGCCGCAGACGGCGAGCTGGAAGTCGATGATCGCCGGGCTGCCGTCGGCCAGCACCAGCCAGTTGGCCTCCTTGGCCAGATCGTTGTGGGCGACGCCGCGCCGATGCAGGGCCTGCAGCCGGCGCCGGGCGAGCCGGAAATAGGCCAGATCGCCGCGCGGCGGACGCTGATACATGGCGGCGCCGTCGAGGTAGCTGCGGTCGAGCCGGCGGCCGTCCCAGGCCAGCAACTGCGGCACCGCCTCGGCGCCGAGCGCGGCGCGCAGGCCGCGGGCCTCGCGCCGGGCGAGCCACCAGGCCGGCAGGCGCAGCCACAGCGGCACCGCGGCCAGATCGCGACGCACGAACAGCCCCGCGGGGCCGCGCATCAGCGCGATCCGACCGAAGCTGTCGGCCTTGAGGGCACGGACTTCGGTCGCCTGGGGGGGCGCGTGGATTTCGGCAACGTCGGAGGGCATGCGGCGATTGTACGTGGCGCCGGCGACCGGCCCGGCTCCGGCCGCCGCGAGACGGCCTGCCATGTCGGCCTGCCATAATGGCGCGATGACGAGCGCGTGGCTGCAGAACATCACGGAATGGATCAGCGCACATCCGGTGGCCGCCGGCGGCGTCATCTTCCTGATCGCGTTCTGCGACGCATTGGCGGTGGTCGGGATCGCGGTCCCCGCGCTGCCGCTGCTGTTCGCGGTCGGCACCCTGATCGGCCTGGGCCATATCGACGGCCCCTACGCACTGGCCTGCGCCGCGCTCGGCGCGTTCACCGGCGACGCCTTCAGTTACTGGCTCGGCCATCGCTGGGGCCCGGCGATGCGCGAGCACTGGCTGTTCCGCCGCTACCCGCAGCTGATCGACCGCGGCGAGCGCCTGTTCCGCCGCCACGGCGCCAAGGGCATCGTGATCGCGCGCTTCGTCGGTGCGGTGCGGCCGTTCGTGCCTGCGGTGGCGGGCATGCTGCGCTTTCCGCTGAAGCAATACGCGCCGGCGAGCGCGTTCGCGGCGGTCGCCTGGGCCGGCTGCTTTCTGGCTCCGGGCTGGGTCTTCGGCGCCTCCTACGACGCGGTGGCCGCGGTCGCCGACCGTCTGGCGCTGGTGCTGCTCGCGTTGGTCGTCGTGCTGGCTCTGGTCTGGGCGATCGTGCTCTACACCTATCGCTGGTTCGCCGGCCACGCCGACCGCCTGCTCGCGCGGGCGCTGAAATGGACCAGCGCGCATCCGAAGCTGGGCCGCTACGCCGCCTCGCTGATCCAACCCAATCGGCCGGAATCCGCGGCGCTGGCGATGCTGGCGCTGTGCCTGACCTTCATCGGCTGGGTCTGGTTCGGCCTGCTTGCGGTGGTGGTGGCGCAGGGCGGCCAGTTGGCGATCGACCACCAGGTCCACGCCGCGATGGCGACCCTGCGCAACCCGCTGGCCGACCGTTTCCTGGCCGCGGCGGCCTCGATCGGCGACCTCCAGGTGCTGTTGCCGGCGCTGGGGCTGGCGATGGGCTGGCTGCTGTGGCGCCGACGCTTCGCCGCAGCCCTGCACTGGCTGGCGGCGGTGGCGTTCGGTTTCGTGTTCACCGCCTTCCTCGGCCTCTCGGTGGACATGCCGCGGCCACCCACCGCGACCAGCGGTTTCGGCTTCCCGGCGTTCCCGGTGACGATGTTCACCATCGTCTTCGGCTTCTTCGCGGTGCTGATCGCACGCGAACTGCCCGGGCGGCAGCGGGTCTGGCCCTATCTGCTCGCGGGCGTGGGCGTGGGCCTGCTCGGCTTCGCCCGACTGTATTTCGGCGCGCACTGGCTCAGCGACATCGTCGGCGGCGTACTGTTCGGCATCCTGTGGCTGCTGGTGCTGGGCATCGCCTATCGCCGTCACATCGGCCGTTCGTTCTGGATGCGCCCGGTGGCGATCGTGTTCTACACCAGCTTCGCGGCGCTGGCGCTGTGGCACGCGTCGCGTTCGATCGACGGCCTGCTGGAACGCTTCGCGCCGCCGCCGCCGACGCGCACGATCGCCTTCGAGCGCTGGTGGGAGGACGGCTGGACCACGCTGCCGGCGCGTCGCGACGAACGCGACATCAGCCGGCGCTGGCCGCTGGACCTGCAGATCGCCGGCCCGCTGGCGCCGGTGCGCGCACGGCTGGAAGCCGCCGGCTGGCAGGTGCAGCCGCAGGCGAACTGGATCACGACCCTGGGTCTGCTCGATCCCGACCGGCCGCTGGCGCAACAGCCGGTGCTGCCGGCGACGCTCGGCGCCGAGGCCGAAACCCTCCTGCTGCGTCGTCCCGGTCCGCGCCCGGACATCGTCTACGTGCTGCGCCTGTGGCGCGCGCCGGTGCTGCTGGACGACGGCCAGCCGCTGTGGGTGGGCAGCAGCCAGACGCTGCGCCACGACCGGCCGCTCAACGCCTTCTGGCTGTGGACACCGGAACCCGACGACGGTGGGGCCCACGCGCAGGTGCGCGACGCGCTGGCGCCGCTGGCGGGCGAGGAAGCGCCGCATCCGGACGGCGCGCTGCCGGTACTGCGCCTGCGCACCGGCCGCTGATCACCCCGGACGATCCGCAGCGGATCCTCTCCGGATCAGGGCATCCAGCCCAGCAGACGATCCAGCCGCGCGTGCGGATCGTCTTCCTGCAGCAGCGACAGGCGCTGGGCGCCGTCGAGCGGCAGCAGCTCGGCCAGCCGCCAGCCGACCCAGGCCGCATCCTCGAACCGCGCAGGCGGCGCCGCGGCCAGCGGATCGCCCGGCCCACCGCCGATCTTCTCGATCGTCCTCCGCAGCAGGCTGCCGAGCAGCGCGTGTTCCGGCCGCAGTTCGTCGTCGGGATCGGGCTCGCACCAGTCGATCTCGCCCACGATCAGGCCGTTGTCGCGCACCCGGGTGCGGTGGACGCGGAAGCGCCTCGTGCCGCGCACGCGCAGCGTGAGCAGGCCGTCGGCGCCGGTGCCGAAATCCTCGATCCGCGCCTCGGTGCCGAAACTCGCCGGAATCGCCGGCACGCCGGCCTCGCGGCCATCCAGGATCAGGCAGATGCCGAATCCGGTGCCGCTGCGGCCGCAGTCGCGCACCAGATCCAGATAGCGGGTCTCGAAGATCCGCAGCCCGAGCGCGGCGCCGGGCAGCAGCACCGTCTGCAGGGGAAACAACGGCAGAGACGTCGGCGGCAGGGACGGCGGTGGCAGGGGCTGGCTCATCCGCCCAGCGCCGCCAGGAACCGCCGCGGCGCGCCGTCGAAGCCGCCGTTGGACATGAACACGACGTGGTCGCCTTCGCGGACGAGCGCGCGCAGGGTCGCGATGAGCGAATCGGCGGTCGGCGCGGTGCGCGATTCGCCGCGCACCCGAGCCATCACCTTCGCCGCGTCCCACGACAGCTCCGGCCGATGCAGGAACACCACCGCATCGGCGATGTCCAGCGACGGCGCCAGCGCATCGGCGTGCGCGCCGAGCCGCATCGAATTGCTGCGCGGCTCCATCGCGACCACGATCCGCGCCGCGCCGACCTTCGCGCGCAGACCTTCGAGCGTGGTCCGGATCGCGGTCGGATGATGCGCGAAATCGTCGTAGACGGTGATCTCGTGCGCGGTGCCGAGCACTTCCAGACGCCGCTTCACGCTGCGGAACCCGGCCAGCGCCGGGATCACCGTCGCCGGTTCGACTCCGACCGCAGCGCAGGCCGCGAGCGCGGCCAGGCCATTCAGCACGTTGTGCAGACCGAGCATCGGCCAGCGCACGTCGCCGACGTGCTGCCCGGCGCGGTAGACGGCGAAGGCCGAACCGTCGTCGGCGATCAATCGCGCGCCCCAGTGGAAGGCGTCGTCGGCCATGCCCTCGCGCAGCAGGCCGAAACGCTCGACCGGCGTCCAGCAACCCATCGCCAGCACTTCGTCCAGACGTGCGTCCTCGCCGTTGACGATCAGACGCCCGCGGCCGGGCACGGTGCGCACCAGATGATGGAACTGGCGCTGGATCGCGGCCACGTCCGGGAAGATGTCGGCGTGGTCGTATTCGAGATTGTTGAGGATCGCGACCAGCGGCCGGTAGTGCACGAACTTGCTGCGCTTGTCGAAGAACGCGGTGTCGTACTCGTCGGCCTCGACCACGAACTCGCGGCCGGAGCCGAGCCGCGCCGAGCCCCCGAAATCCTCGGCCACGCCGCCGATGAGGAAGCCCGGATCGCGCCCGGCGCGATCGAGCAGGAAGCTCAGGATCGTGGTGGTCGTGGTCTTGCCGTGGGTCCCGGCGACCGCCAGGGTGTCCCGCCCGGGCAGCACATGCTCGCGCAGCCACGCCGCGCCCGAGGTGTAGTGCAGGCCCTGATCGAGCACGTATTCGACCGCCGGATTGCCGCGCGACAGCGCATTGCCGATCACGATCTCGTCGCAGTCGGCGGAGATGTTCTCCGGGGTGTAGCCCTGCCTGAGCGCGATGCCGAGCGCTTCGAGCTGCGTCGACATCGGCGGATAGACCGACTGGTCGCTGCCCTCGACCGCATGCCCGCGCTCGCGCGCCAACGCGGCCACGCCGCCCATGAAAGTGCCGCAGATGCCGAGGATGTGAAGTTTCAAGACCGGATCGCTCTGTGGGTATCGACGATGCGTCCGTCGCGGCCCGAATCGCGGCGGAACAGGGATGCGCCCGCCGGAATCAGCGCGCGGGCTTCCCGGCCTCCTCGGCCGGCAGGTAGGTGCGCAGCAGATCGATCGCCTTGGTGTAGCCGTTGGTTTCGACGTCGAACTGGCCGCCGGCGATGGCGGTGCGCATCGAGAAACAGACTTCCGTGACGCTGGAGCCCTCGACCTGTTTGCGCACTTCGTCGAGCGAGCGGCCTGCGAATTCGTCGATCAGACCGTCGAGCATGCCGCGGACGGCATCGGCGTCCTCGTTCTGTTCACGCAGTTTGCGCATCGCGACCACCAGCACCCGTTCGCTGGCGACGAGCCAGGCGGCGTTGCGGGTGTCCCAGTCGGCGCTCGTTTCGCGCCACAGGGACGCGGTGTCCGGCACCTTCTCGCTGCAGTGGGCGGCGATGCGGATGACCGCGGCGCGATGCATCGGACCCGCGGCGGCGGCGCCGCCGGCGGCTTCGAAGTCGAAGGCGTCTTCCTGCTTCGCCTCGCCCTTCTGCGCCCCGCTGTTCTGGGCCGTGGCCAGCAGCGGCGTCGCGATCAGCGCGATCGCCATGATCATCGCGACGGCGACGGGGCCGCCCGGACGGCGGTACGCGCGCTCAGCCGACATCGATGCCGACCGAGACCGCTTCGATGATGCGGGTGAAGACGTCATCCATCGAGCCCTCGCCGTCGACGACCTTGAGCGTGCCGCGCTGACGGTAGTAATCGATCACCGGGGCGGTGACCTCGTTGTAGACGTTGAGGCGGTTGCGCACCGCCTCGGGATTGTCGTCGGCGCGGCCTTCGGCCTTGGCGCGGCCGGCGATGCGCTCGACCAGAAGATCGGTGTCGACCTGAAGCTGGACCGCGTGATCCATCGGCTGACCGATCCGGGCCAGCAACTGGCCGAGGGCATCGGCCTGGGCGAGGTTGCGCGGGTAGCCGTCGAGGATGAAGCCGTCGGTGACGTCCGGGCGGGAGAGGCGGTCTTCGAGCATGCCGAGCAGGATC
>JBIJBH010000164.1:0-7519 GCA_044345315.1 Lysobacteraceae bacterium | reverse complement strand
CCGACATCCGCCGCGACCGCCGAGCCGGCAACGCCGCCGGCGCCGGCCGAACCTGCGGCCCCGGCCGCCGCGGCCGAGTTCGACCCCGCCAGCGTGCCGGAAAGCACCGCCAGCCTGCCGCCGTTCCCGTTCTTCGCGATCCCGGAAGGACTGGAGAGCACCTACGACGAGAAGGACAAGCTGATCAATTTCGACCGCCAGTACTTCATCGCCGGCGGCAAGGCCATTGCGGTGGAAGGGAAGATCTTCCGCGACCGCTTCAGCCTCACCGCCGGGCCGCGCACCTACACCGACATCGAATTCCGGCGCAATTACGAGAACCTGATCCAGTCGCTGGGCGGCAGGAAGATCAACACCACCCAGTACACCTACGAGGTGATGGACGCCGCAGGCGGCCGCGATGCGCTGGAGAAGACCAACTACGCCGCGGGCCTGAACCCGGACTACCCGCACGACATCTACCTGCTGCGCCAGGGCGGCAAGGAATGGTGGATCGACATCAGCACCGGCTCGTTCCCGCTGCACGGCTTCGTCGTGGTGCTCGAGCGCGAGGGCATGAAGCAGTCGCTGGGCGTCCTCGACGCCTCGGCGATGAAGAAGGAAATCGACGCCAGGGGCCGGGTCGCGCTGTACATCAGTTTCGACACCGACAAGGCGACCCTCCGCCCCGACGCGCAGCCGACGATCGAGGAAATCAACAAGCTGCTGAGCGCCGACCCCGCGCTGAAGCTGTCGATCGAGGGCCATACCGACAACACCGGCGCCCCGGCGCACAACCAGCAACTGTCCACCGCCCGCGCGCGCAGCGTGCTCGGCGCCCTGGTCGGGCTGGGCGTCGACCCGGCACGCCTGCAGTCGAAGGGTTTCGGGCAGGACAAGCCGCTGGCCGACAACGCCACCGAGGACGGCCGCGCGAAGAATCGCCGCGTCGAGCTGGTGAAACGCTGAGCGCACAGGCGCGGGGCGCGCACCGCCCCGCGTTCGCCCCCATGCACGACGACCCGACCGACATCGACCAGGCCCCGGAACTCGCCGCCACCCGGCGCTGGCTGGAGCGCGCGGTGATCGGCCTGAACCTGTGCCCGTTCGCCAAGGCGGTGCACGTCAAACGCCAGATCCGTTTCGTGCTGAGCGACGCCGAGCTCGAAGACGATCTGCTGGAGGAACTGGGCGAGGAACTGCTGCGCCTGCGCGACACCCTGGCCGAGGAGATCGACACCACCCTGCTGGTGCATCCGCGGGTACTGAACGACTTTCTCGACTACAACGATTTCCTCGACCGCGTCGATGCGCTGATCGAGGCGCTCGACCTCGACGGCGTGCTGCAGGTCGCGAGCTTCCATCCCGACTATCGCTTCGCCGACACTGAACCGGACGACCCCGGCAACGGCACCAACCGCGCGCCCTACCCGACCCTGCATCTGCTGCGGGAATACAGCGTCGACCGCGCAGTGGCGGCCTATCCGGACGCCGACATCATCGTCGAACGCAATCTGCGGACGATGGAAACACTCGGCCTCGACGGCCTGCGGCGGTTGCTCGACAAAGCGCGGTAGATCGGCCTTCAGGCCGCTGTTCTTCCGAAAACACCGCGCAGGATTCGGAGCAGCGGCCTGAGAGCCGCCCTACCGGGGCGCGATGCGTTTCCTCGGAGCGAATCGAAGATCCGCCGCTCCATTTCGATCACGACCGCATGGCGTTCATCCCGCCGCGCTGCTGCCCGTTTGCAGCCATTGCGACAACAATGCATGCGCTTCGTCCATCGACGCGACGATGCGGTGGTCCCATGCGCGCACTTCGTCGCTCGGCGCCAGCAGATCCGGAATGTGGATCGGCGTCATGCCCGCCTCCAGCGCGGAGCGCACGCCGGCCGGAGAGTCTTCCAGCACCACGCATCGCCGCGGGTCGACCTGCAGCCGGCGGGCCGCGAGCAGATAGATGTCCGGCGCGGGCTTGGGATGATCGACCTCGTCGCCGCCCACCACCAACGGGAAATGCGCCAGCAGGCCGGCCCGCTCGAGTTTGTACAGCGCACGCGGGCGCCGCGTGGACGTCACCACCGCAAGCGGGACGCCGTGCGCGGTCAGACGTTCCAGGAATGCGACGAGTCCGGGCTTCAGCGGCAGGCCGGCGTCGACCCGCTGGTCGTAGAGCGCCAGCATGGCGCTGCGCAGCGCCTGCGCGCTGTCCTCGCCGATACGCTCGCGCAGCAGATCGTCGCAGACGCGATCGTGCAGCCCGATCATCGACAGCCACAGATCGTCGTAAAGCGGCAACGCGAGCTCGCGGGCGGCCTGACGCCAGCACTCGAGAAGCGCACGCTCGCTTTCGATCATGGTGCCGTCCATGTCGAACAGCACCGCTTCGGGCGCGAAGGGCAACGGCGTCATCCGCGATCGCCTCCGAACAGCGCTGCCCGATCCGCATCGTCGAGCGCGCGCCACTGCCCTTCCGGCAGCTCGCCCAGCGCGAGTCCGCCCACCGACACGCGGTGCAACGACTCGACGTGATTGCCGACCGCCGCGAACATCCTGCGGACCTGGTGATAACGGCCTTCATGCAGGGTGAGCCGTGCGCGCTGCGCGTCGAGGACGTCGAGTTCGGCCGGCAGCAGCGGCTTCGTTTCCGATTCCAGCATCAGCGTGCCGGCGGCGAAGATCGCGGCCTCGTCGCCGCGCAGCGGCCGCGCAAGCGTGGCCTCGTAGACTTTCGGCATCGCCGACTTCGGCGAGATGATCCGGTGCAGCAGGCTGCCGTCGTCGGTCAGCAGCAGCAGACCGCTGGTGTCGCGATCCAGCCGGCCGACCGTGGACAGCACGGGATCGCGCAGCCGGAAACGCGGCGGCAGCAGGTCGTAGACCAGCCGTCCCTGATCCTTCGTCGAGCAGGTGAAGCCGACCGGCTTGTGCAGCATCAGCAGCAGCCCCGGCGGCGGGTCCAGCGGCTCGCCGTCGATACGCACGTCTTCATGCCGCGCATGCACGTCGAGTTCGTCGTCGGCATACAGCACCTCGCCGCCGGCGCCGGTGATGCGGCCCTCGCGGAACAGCGCGGTCACCTGCTTGCGGCTGCCGTAGCCGAGATTGGCGATCAACTTCAGCAATTTCATGGATTCATGGCTCCGCTTTCACCGCTTCGACGACCTTGAAACCGTCGGCCTGCACGACCGTGCGCACCGTGCCGAACCGCGCACCGAGCGCCTGTTCGTAGGGCAGATGGCGATTGGCGACCAGCCACAGGCGTCCGCCCGGCACCAGCGCATTGGCGGCCGCGGCGATGAAGGCGCGGCCGATGTCCGGACGATCGGCGCGGCCTTGGGCGTGGAAGGGCGGATTGGTCACGATGACGTCGTAACGCTGCGCAAGACCCGCGGTCGCGTCGTGCCAGTGGAATCCGAGCGCGACGCGGCCGACATGCGCATCGAGATTGCGCCGCGCCAGGGCCAGCGCGCGCGCCTCGGCCTCGTACAGATCGAGCGCGACGATACCCGGACAGCGCCGCAGCAGTTCGGCGGCGAGATAGCCATAACCGCAGCCGAGATCGGCGACACGTCCGCGCAGATTCTCCGGCAGATGCGCGGCGAGCAGCGCCGACGCGGCGTCGATGCGATCCCAGGCGAACACGCCGGGACGGCTGAAAAAACGTCCGCCGGGACATCGCGGGTCATCGATCCATCGCGGCGCGTCCAGTTCGCGCCACTGCGCGAGCAACGCGGCGTCGACTGTCGCGGCGTCGACGCGCCCCCAGAAGGCGCGGCAGTGCTGTTTCGAAAGAGTACCCGACAGCCCGGCCAGCGCCTTCAGATCGGCTTCGCCGGATTTGGCGCCCTCGTCGTTCGGCAGACAGGCCAGCACGACGCCGCCGGGCGCGCAGGCGGCGACCGCGCGCGCGAGCAGCGAACGCGCTTCCGCGCGCTGGCGCGGCGGCAACACCAGCACCAGCGGATACGATGCGCCGTCGTCCATGGCTTCCGGATCGCGCACCTGCCAACCCGAACGGATCAAGCGGTCGGCCTCAGGTTTGAAACTCTGCTCGCAGATCAGTCCGGGACGCGCGGCCGCGCGCAGCGGCCAGCCGTCACGGGCGCGCAGGAACAAGACTTCACCCGTCTGCGGCCACGCCAGCTCGCCCGTCGCGAACGGCAGCAGCAGGACTTCGAGGGCGGCGTCGCCGTGGTCAGCGGCCATGGCGAGGGCGAGCGCGATCGGACATCCGCGGATTGTAAGGGTCCACGCACGTCCGCAGGCCCGGCGCGACGCATGCGGACGCTCGAACAGGCCCGCGGGCGGCCCGGTGTGAGGTTTTCCGCCCCGCCGCGAATCATGTGAGCATCCCCGCCACAGACCGACGCCCGTGATCGCCGCCGACGCCCCGATGGATTCGAACCGCGCCCCGCTCGCCGCACGTTTCGCCGCACTGCTCGACGCGCATCGCGGCATCGTGTTCAAGATCGTGGTAACGGCATCCCGCGGAGATGCTGACGATGTTCGTCGGCGGGATCGCGGTGCTCGCCGGCATCGCCGGCCTGCTCGGCACGCTCGCCGCATATCTCAGGGAGTAAGACGCGCGGTGGTAGGCGCGGCCCGAGCGCCGCCTTGACAGCCGCGCGGCGGCCGGAGCATTGTCCGGGCGCGGAGCAGGAAGCCGCCGCGCGCGCTGCAACCGCGACGAGCGAGGCGGCGAAGCTTCCGCACCGATGTCGGGCCGCCGCATGTGCGCACCGCACCGGCCGCGCCTCTCCTCACTTCACGGCAAGGACCGCTCATGTTCGAACCGCTCGACTCCGAAAGCGCGCTGGACCGTTCCCGGCGCATCACCGACCGCTACGTCTCCGATGCGCTTCAGGGCTATGTCGATGCGGACATCATCGCCGACGATGAGCGACAAGCCGTGTTGGCGCTGCTCAAGCCGCTGTTCGATCTGATCCGCGATTCGCCGCGGGGCGAGCCGTTCTGGCTCGCTTTCCAGCGCCACTTCGGTTTCCAGGGCGCACGGCCGAGGATCGTGCCGATGAATGCCGCCAACCTGTGCCCGGAGCCGGAGCCGCTGATCGCCGCAGCGAATCTGCTGCGCATCGCCTACAACCGCAACGTCGCCCAGCAGGTGCGCACCGCGGGGGGCCCGCGCGTGGCCCAATTGGAGAACGTCCGCGCCCGCCTGGCCCGCTCGCTCGGGCTGCCCCCGGAGAGGAAGAACGACCTCGCCCTCATCCGCAACAGCTCCGAAGGCAACAACGCCATCCACTGCGGTTTCCGCGACTGGACGCGGACCGACGATCTCGCGCAGCTCGACAGCGTGGTCGTCTGGGACGACAACCATCCGACCAATCTCGACGCCTGGCGCCTGCGCCGCGATCCGGCGCGACGACCCCGAAACAATCGCGACAAACCCGATACGCCGCAGCAAGGCGATCTGTTCGAGTTGATCACGTTGGGGTTGGATCGCCGCGACGACAGCGAGCAGATCGCGAAAGCATTCATCGGGCGCATCGACAAACGCACCCGTTTCGTCACCTTCAGCGAAACCAGCAACGGCAGCGGCATGCGGATTCCGGAAAAGGCCATCGAACGGATCTGGCAACATGTCGCGGCCAACGCTCATCCCGACTGCCACGTCCACATCGACGGCACGATGAGCTGGGGGGCGCGCCCGGTCAACCTGAGCAGGGCGCATTGCCACAGCTTCGTCTCGAGCGCACACAAGTGGTTCATGGGGCCGAAGGAAACCGCGGTGTTCTACATGCGCAAGGACAGGGCCGTCCGTTTCACGCCCAGCATCCATGCCTACGACTACCAGATCAAGGTGCCCGCCTGGGACAAGCTTCCGGACGACGCGCTGCGTTTCGAACTGCTGGGACAGCGCGACGACGTCAATCTGATCACCCTGGATCTGACCCAGATGATGTGGGACCTGCTGGCCGCCCATCAGCCCTATGCGCGCGTCACGCACCTGGCGGACCGCATGAAGCGGCAACTGCTGAAGTTCCAGTGGCGCCTGCGGACACCGGAGTCCGCCGAGACCAGCGCGGGCATCGTCCGCGTCGAGGCGCCGAGGGAGCCCGGCGAACGATCGCCCTCGCTCTACAACTGGATGTACGACGCGGCCCGCGAGCACCGCTTCGGCGGCTCCGGCGGGGGCGACACGCCAGAAAAGGAAACCTTCCGTCTCTGCCCGCACCTCTACAACACCGAAGACGACATCGACCACGCGGTCGCATCGATGAACGCATGGCGGGAGGCGCACGGCGCATGACCGTGCGCCTGCGTCCGCGCGCGCTCAGTTGTCCAGTTCGCGCAGGGTAATCGACGGTGCGATGTCGAGCACGCGGCGGGTTGCGAACAGGCCCGCCGCGAGCGCGGCGAGCATGCCGAGCGCGGCGCCGGTGGCGGCCATCGCCCAGTCGATCTCCCACGGCAGATCGAACACGCGGCTGGCGACCACGCCGGCGAGGATGCTGGCGGCGATCGCGGCGACCAGACCGGAGAGCAGACCGATCGCGGCGAATTCCGACGCCTGCGCCATGCGCAGCTGACGCCGACTGCCGCCGAGCGCGCGCATGACGCCGCCCTCGCGCAGACGCTCGTCCTGACTGGCGCTGACCGCGGCCAGCAGCACCAGCACGCCGGCCGCGAGCGAGAACCAGAACACCACCTGCACCACCATCGCCACCTGGTCGCCGATGCTCTTGACCTGGGTGAGGATGGCATCGACGTCGATCACCGACAGATTGGGGAAGCGCGTCACCAGCCCCGCGGTGAAGCGGGTAGCCTCCGGCGGCACCTTCACTGCGGTGATGTAGCTGCCGGCGTAGTCGTCGAGCGCGCCGGGCGAAGCGATCACGAAGAAATTCGGGCGGAAGCTCTCCCATTCGACCGTACGCAGGCTGGTCACGGTGGCCTCGAAACGCTGCCCGGCGATGTCGAACGCGACCTTGTCGCCGATCTTCCAGCCGAGGGACAGCGCGAACTCCTCCTCGACCGAGACTTCCGGCTTCGACAGACGCTTGCCGGCTGGCCACAACTTGCCGGCGACGATCTTGTTGTCGTCGCCGACCGCATCCGCCATCGACAGGTTGAATTCGCGCTCGGCCAGACGCTGCGCGCGGCGGCCGTTCTCGGTGTAGTCCGCGCCGGTGACGGCCTTGCCGTTGTGCGCGATCAGACGGCCGCGGATCATCGGGTACAGCGTCGGCTCGGACACGCCCTGCGCGGCGATGTAGGCGCGGACCTCGGCCATCTGGTCGGGCTGGACGTTGATGATGAAACGATTGGGCGCGTCCTCGGACAGCGACAGGCGCCAACGATCGAGCAGATCGGTGCGCACGAAGGTCAGCAGCAGCAGCGCCATCAGGCCGAGACCGAGCGCGGAGACCTGGGCGATGCTGGTCGCGGCGCGGCGGCTGACGTTGGCGAGGCCGTAGCGCAGACTGCCGCGCAGGCGGCCGCGCAGGCGACGCACCAGCAGGATCAGGCCGAACGCGATCGCCGCCAGCGCGGCGAGCGTGAGCGCGATGCCGGCG